>PLJQ01000466.1 GCA_003140275.1 Limisphaerales bacterium | reverse complement strand
AACCTGCTCTCGCGCACGTCCGCCGTGGAAAACGTCGAGCTGCCCATGCTTTACACGCGCCGGCGGTTGAACGGCGAGAGCCAGCGCGAGCGGGCCTTGAAGGCGCTGGCGAGCGTCGGCTTGGGCGACCGCGCCGATCACGCGCNNGCGATCGCGCGCGCGGTCGCCAATGCGCCGCGGGTGCTGCTGGCGGACGAGCCGACCGGTAACCTCGATACCCGCACCAGCGTGGAAGTGATGGGTGTGTTTCAGAAACTCAACAGCGAGGGCATTACCATCGTCATGGTGACGCACGAACTGGACATCGCCCATTACACGAAGCGGATGGTGGTGATGCGCGATGGCAAAGTGGTGAGTGATACGCCGGTGGCAAACCGTTTGAAAGCGGAGGACGAATTAAGCCGGCTGCAACAAGAGGAAAAGGCGGCGCAATTGACGAGCTAGATCATGCGCTATTTTGCCACCATCAAAATCGCCTTTCGCGCGTTGCGGCGAAACAAGCTGCGCACGATTCTTACCATGCTCGGCATCATCATCGGTGTGGGCGCGGTGATTGCGATGGTCGGCATTGGCAACGGCGCGAAGGCGCAAGTGCAGGCGCGCATTGCCGCGCTGGGCCAGAACGTGATCTTGATCTTCTCCGGCAGCATCAATCGCAGCGGTGTTTTCAGTGGTTTTGGCGGTGCCGGCACGCTCATGGTCGAGGACGCGCTGGCGATTCAAAACGAAGTTTCCGGCGTCGCCGCAGTCAGTCCGGAGGCACGTAGCAGCGGACAACTGATGGCGGGCAATAATAATTGGAGCACCCAGGTCATGGGCGAAGGCGTGGAGTACTTCAACATCCGCCAATGGGATTTTGACGACGGCGCGATGTTCACGGAGGCCGACGTGCGGTCGGCGGCCAAGGTTTGCGTGCTGGGCAAGACCACGGCGGACAAACTTTTCCCCGACGAAAACGCGGTGGGTAAGACCCTCCGCATCAGGAACGTGCCCATCCGGGTGCTCGGCGTGCTTCACCCCAAGGGCGTTTCCATGATGGGTTCAGACCAGGACGATACAGTTGTTGTGCCGTACACGACTTGCATGAAACGCCTCGCCGGTGTCACCACGTTGCGCGCCATCAATGTCCAAGCCGCGAGCACCGACCAGATCGCCGACGTGCAGAACGGCATCACAGACCTGCTCCGCCAACGTCACCGCATCCTGCCCGGCCGCGACGATGACTTCATCATCCGCAACCAGCAGGAAATCTCCGAAACCGCGAACGCCACCACCGAAACGATGACCGCGCTGCTCGCGGGTGTGGCCGTCATCTCGCTCATCGTCGGCGGCATCGGCATCATGAACATCATGTTGGTGAGCGTGACCGAGCGGACGCGCGAAATCGGCATTCGCATGGCCGTGGGGGCGCGCGGACGCGACATCCTCCTGCAATTCCTCATCGAGGCCGTCACGCTCAGTTCCATTGGCGGTCTGTTGGGTATCGGACTGGGTATTGGAGGCGCCAAGGTACTCACCGTTATCAAGCAGTGGCCCACGCTCGTCTCCCCCGAATCCACACTCATAGCCTTCGTCTTCAGCGCCGCCGTGGGTATCTTCTTCGGGTTTTATCCAGCGCGCAAGGCTTCCCAACTCGACCCGATTGACGCGCTGCGCTATGAATGAACCGCGCCAGAAAATTGCGAAGACCAAATCAACGGCATGATGTCAACCAACTGTCGTCGATTTTCAAATCGGCCGCTGATGTCTGAGACGGGCAGGAACAAGCTTGCGCGCCAGATTACGAAACACGTTTGACGAAAGTATGCAAATCAAGCAATCTTCGGGGCCAATGCGTAGCATTCAATTCATTGTCGCCGTCCTGCTCGGCCTGGTCATCACGGCCGGTGCGCAACCGACCAACCAAACTTCCCGCAGCCTGTCGGTCCAGGATTGCATCCTGCTGGGCTTGCAACACAACCTGGACGTGCAGATCGCGCGCTATTCCCCGATAATCGATCAATTCAACTTGACCGGCGCGTATGGCGCTTACGATCCGGTTTTCAGCATGAGTGCCAAAGAGAATTATCGCGCGTCTGGTGGCGGCTTTAATTCCACCGCCGGCCTTACCGTTCCCGCGAACCAAAACTACGACGAAACGTATAGCAGCGGCCTCAGCGGTCTGCTGCCATCAGGTCTGACTTATAACCTCAGTGGCAACCTGGACCGAAATAGCGGGACGACTACCATCGGCTCGAACATGTTCAACCGCGGTTTCCTATATCAAAGTTTTGCCGGCATCACGCTGGACCAGCCATTGCTCAAGAATTTCTGGACTGACGCCTCGCGCCAGCAAATCTGGGTCAACAAAAAGACTTTGAAAATCGACGAACTGGCGTTGCGGCAGCAAATCCTCACCACCGTGACGCTCGTCGAACAGGCCTATTACGAGCTGATCTTTGCATTCGAAAACGTGAAGGTGCAGCAGAAGGCGCTCGAACTGGCAGAACGGTTGCTCGCGGAAAATAAAAAGCGCGTGGAGGTCGGCGCCTTGGCGCCGCTCGATGAAAAACAATCCGCATCGCAAGCGGCCGCCAGCCGGGCGGATCTGCTCGCGGCGCAAAACACCCTGTCCATGCAGCAAAACGTGCTGAAAAACTTGATCGCCGATGAATACACCGCCTGGCATGGGGTATTGATTGAACCTTCGCAAAAACTGCTGCCCGAGCCGCAGCAATATAATTTGCAGGAAAGCTGGAAAAAGGGGCTGGCCATGCGCCCGGACTTGCTGCAATTAAGAGTGGACTTGGAACGGCGCGACATCATGCTGCGCTATCAGCGAAACCAGCTTTATCCACAACTTGATCTGGTAGGCAGCTATGGCCGCAGCGGTCTGGCCACGACCCTTAGTCCCTCTTTGGCTGACATTAACGACGAAAGGCTGCCCGCGTATTCGTATGGCGCTGTGCTCAGCTTTCCGCTGGGCAATCGCACTGCCAGCAACACTGCCCGGGCCACCAAGGCAGCGAAAGAACAGGCCGTGCTCCAATACAAAAAGCTTGAACAGAACGTTCTCGTGCAAATTGATGACTCCGTAAAACTGGCGCAAAGCGATTTCGAACGCGTGGACGCCACTCGCGAAGCCCGCATCTACGCCGAGGCGGCGCTGGACGCCGAACAGAAGAAACTGGAGAACGGCAAGAGTACCAGCTTCCTGGTATTGCAGGCGCAACGCGATCTGACCGCGAGCAGATCGGCCGAAATCCGAGCGCTGGCCGACTACAACAAGGCGCTCTCGCAACTTGCCCTCAACGAAGGCACCACGCTGGAACGAAATAAATTAAGCGTGGTCATCAAGTAGAGCGCTGGCGTTAAAATCGGTGGTGTCAATTGCCCTTCGGTGTCGCTCCCGCGGAAGTCTCGGCCGGGCCGGCGATGGCTTCAACATTTCCGATCAGATCCGTCATCATGTCTGTCACCGTTTGCGTTTTAATCGCCAGATATTTTCCGGTGGCAGTCGCCAGCACGACGCCTTGAGAATTGCGTAACTCTGCGCGCGCTTCGAAAAGTTTGTTCCGCAGGTTGTTGACCAATTCTCCCGTGGCGGTGATTTCCTCACCCGGCCGGGCGGTTTGCACAAAGCGAACGTTCAATTCCGCGCAATAACCGAACCGTTTGGTTTGCGCGATGCATGCCCACGCCATGATTTCATCCAGCAGCGTCGCCAGCAGACCGCCGTGAATTGTCTGTTTGAAGCTGACATGTTCCGGTTTGGGCACAAAACGCGTCCGGATGATCCGTCCATCGGTTTCAAATTTGAGTTGCAGCCCGATGGGATTGGATTCGCCGCAGACGAAACAAGACCTGGTATAAGGCAATGGTTGCATGGGAAAGAAAACTAGAGAATAGACGCGCGGAACGACAGTCAAAATTCCCGACCGCCGCTTGCTTATCACTTTTATTTACGTTATCTCATCCACAGATGATTAAACCGCAAGGCGGCACCGTCTCAAGTTAATGGACGCAACCAGCCAAGCCCAATCCCGCATGCGCGTGGACGGAAAGTTTTTTCGTTTGGGCAACAAAAAATTTTTCGTCAAAGGAGTTTCGTACGGTCCATTTGCGCCCAATGCCGACTTTGAATTTTTCGCTTCCCCTGAACAGACTGCGCGGGATTTCGCTCAAATTCGCGAGCTGGGCGCCAACGTGATCCGGGTTTATTACGTGCCGCCGCGCTGGCTGTTTGACCTGGCAGCCGAAAACGAACTCAAGCTCCTCGTTGACATCCCCTGGCCCAAGCATCTTTGTTTCCTGGACTCGGAACAGCAGCGAACGGAGGCCCGCGAGGCCATCCGCCGCGCAGTGAGAGCGTGCGCCGCGCATCCGGCTGTCTTTGCCTACAGCGTGGCGAATGAAATCCCACCGGACGTGGTGCGCTGGAGCGGAGTTCGGGCGGTCGCGGATTTCATCGATGAACTGGCGCAGGAAGCCAGAACGATTGACCCGGACTGTCTCTGTACCTTCACCAACTATCCGCCCACGGAATTTCTACGTCCACAGACTCTCGATTTTCTGTGTTTCAATGTTTACCTACACAATCGCCGGCCGTTTGAAAACTATCTCGCTCGCCTGCAAATGATTGCGGACACCAAACCGCTGATCCTTGGAGAATTAGGCATTGACTCGCTTCGCGAGGGTGAGGAGCGCAAAGGTGAGATTTTATCGTGGCAGATTGAAACGGCTTTTCGGAGCGGGCTGGCCGGCCTCGCCATTTTTAGCTTCACGGATGACTGGTTCAGAGCCGGGCGACAAATTGAAGATTGGACGATGGGTCTGACCACGCGCGACCGACGGCCCAAGAAATCGTTTACCGTCGTGCAAAGAGCGTTTCGCGCCGCGCCCTATTTCCCGCTGGCCCATCACCCCAGAGTTTCCGTGGTGGTCGCCTGCTACAACGGCGATCGCACGCTTAAGGCCTGTCTCGACTCCTTGGAACGCCTGAATTATCCGGACTATGAAGTCATCCTCGTGGACGATGGCTCTACCGACACCGCGCCGCAAATCGCTGCCCTGCATCCGACGATAAGATTTTTTCGCCACCAAACAAATCTCGGTCTTTCCACTGCGCGCAACACCGGCATTGCCGCGGCGACGGGAGAAATCGTGGCGTTCACCGACGCCGATTGCCGTGCGGATGAAGACTGGCTTTATCATTTGGTGGGTGATTTGTTGAACAGCGAATTCGCCGGCATTGGCGGCCACAATTTCTTGCCGTCGGATGATTCCAGTGTTGCTGCGGCTGTGCTGGTTTCGCCGGGCGGCCCTGCGCATGTCATGTTGACGGACCGCCAGGCCGAACACATTCCAGGCTGCAACATGGCCTTTTACAAATGGGCATTGGATGACGCCGGCGGGTTCGACCCCGTTTTTCGCAAAGCGGGGGACGACGTGGACCTTTGTTGGCGTTTGCAACAACGCGGTCACAAGATCGGCTTCAGCCCGGCAGGATTCGTCTGGCATTATCGCCGCTCGACGCTGGGCGCTTATCTGGAACAGCAACGTGGTTATGGCGAAGCCGAGGCACTGTTGGTGCGCAAGCATCCCGAATATTTTAATTCGTTCGGTGCCCACATCTGGCGCGGACACATTTACACGGCTTCCAAATTCGGTGTGTTGGTCCGGTCGCCGATCATTTATCGCGGCGTGTTCGGGAGTGGTTGGTTTCAAACCCTCTACACAGGTGAACCGGCATTCACGCTGATGCTTTGCACGACGCTGGAATATCACGTGCTCGTGACGCTGCCGCTGTGGATTTTGTCGGTCAGCTTTCATCGTTTGTTGCCATTGGGGATTACCAGCCTGGCGCTTTCGTTTGGGGTGTGCGCCGCCGCGGCAGCGCAGGCCGCTTTGCCGAAGAACAAACGCTGGTTCTGGTCACGGCCGCTGGTTGCGCTGCTCTTTTTTCTGCAACCCATCGTGCGCGGTTGGGCGCGTTATCAAGGACGATTAAGCCTGCGGTCAGCGCCTCAAGCAGCCACGGAAACCCTCGATTCACTCGCGCTCACTGGCGGCCGCATTTCCTTGAATGAAGTTCAATACTGGGCGGAAAAGCCCTTCGACCGGCTCGCTTTCGTGGCCAGTATTTTGGAACAGTTGGACCGCCAAGGCTGGCAGAACCGGGCCGACGCGGGTTGGAGCGATTTCGATGTGGAAATCTTCGGCAACCGCTGGAGCCGTTTGCAACTGACCACGGTCGTGGAACATCATCCCGATGAAAAAACTCTGGTGCGCTGCCGCCTGCGCACCGCCTGGTCTTTGCTCGCCCGGGTTGTCTTCTGGTCGTTGCTCGGTTTCGAACTGCTTATTGTCGGGTTGTTCAACAAATGGCAACCGTGGTTCTGGTGGTTGTTGCTGACGATGCCGCTGCTGTTTTGGTTGTTGGTGCAACAACAGCAAAAACTGCAGCGACTGATCACAGTGTTTTTGAATCAGTTGGCCGAACAATTGGACCTGTTCAAGATGCCACCGGCGGATGAGGATAAACGAGCGGTCACCTCCCACGCCCGATAAAACTTGGCGTTCCGTTCCGATTTCATTAAACCATCAGCAGTCCAAACCGAAGACTTCGGCTTGATTTTATGATTCAGTATCATCAACTCCTGCGCCTGGTGCTGGAAAGCGGGAAATTCAAACACGACCGCACGGGCACCGGAACGTATGCGGTCTTCGGCGCACAGGCGCGATTTCCTTTGGCTAATGGTTTTCCGGTGTTGACCACCAAAAAACTCCACCTCAAATCGATCATCCACGANNCTGCTCTGGTTCTTGCGCGGCGACACCAATACCAAGTATCTCAACGAGCACGGCGTGACGATCTGGGATGAATTGGCCGACGGCGATGGTGATCTGGGCCGCGTCTATGGCACGCAATGGTGCGACTGGCGCACCGCCGACGGCCGCTCGATCAACCAAATTGACGAGGTCATCGCGCAGATCAAAAAAGATCCCGACAGCCGGCGGCACATCGTCAGTGCGTGGAACGTTGGCGAAATCGGGCAAATGGCGTTGCCGCCGTGCCATGCTTTGTTCCAGTTTTTCGTTCAGGATGGCGAACTGAGCTGCCAGTTGTATCAGCGCAGCGCGGACATCTTCCTCGGCGTTCCGATCTTTTCTCACAATTAAAAGTGCTAACATCTTGTTTTCCTCAATGGTTACAATGGTTTTACGCCAGTTGGAGTCATGCTAGCGCTAACATTGACTTTTCAGGTGATTTCCCTGACGCGCCCAGAAAGGCGGCGTGAGCCGCCTTTCCGAGGCTGGTCAACATTTCTTTGATCGGGGCTCCTCATTCTGCTGTAATTAGCCCACATGAGACAGTTTCTCGATTTGCTGAAGAATATCCTTGAAAACGGCACCATCCGCGGGGATCGAACCGGAACGGGCACCAAGGGCCTATTTGGTGCGCAGTTACGATTCGATCTTTCGAAGGGCTTTCCGCTTGTGACCACTCGCAAGGTCTTTTTCAAAGGGGTCATTTACGAGCTTTTGTGGTTTCTGGCCGGCGACACCAACATCAAATATCTCACGGATCATAATGTTCACATCTGGGATGCCTGGGCCGACGAAAAAGGTGACTTGGGGCCAGTATACGGTGCTCAGTGGCGGGCCTGGTGTGGACCAAACAACGAGCACATCGACCAAATCACCCAAGTGATTGAACAGATTCGCACGAATCCAAACTCCCGACGCCATATCGTCAGTGCTTGGAACCCGGCAGTGCTCCCCGATGAACGGGTGAGCCCCCAAGACAACGTCAAGGCAGGGCGAGCCGCACTTGCCTCCTGCCACAGCCTGTTTCAGTTCTACGTAGCCAATGAAAACCTGTCCTGTCAGCTCTACCAGAGGAGCGCTGACTCTCCGGTCGGCTTGGTCTTCAATATCGCCCAGTACTCCTTGCTAACCCACATGGTGGCCCAACAATGCGATTTGCAACCAGGCGATTTCATTTGGACGGGCGGGGATTGCCACATCTACAAGAACCAGTTTGATGGGGTTCGCGAGCAACTCTCACGCGAACCGCGCCCGTTGCCACGATTAGTTATAAGACGAAAACCTGCTTCGATTCTGGAATACCGATTCGAGGATTTTGAGATCATGAACTACGATCCACATCCTCCGATAAAGTATCAGGTGGCAGTCTGATCGAAACGCCAACACTCTTGGAGTCCCGCTTGCTTGCCGACTAGGCGTGTGCTACTCTGCCCTGTCATGAGCACCCAAAGTTTCAGCTCAGCTGGCCAAAAAACGCGTTTAGCGCTTTATCAGAATCCTTATGTTTTCCTCGAGCTAGAGGAGCTGGCGCAGGACCCTCAGAAAGAGCCGACGTTGGAGCAGAAACGAGACTATTACAACAGGCAGCAAAATCCGCAGGCATACTACGATGTGTTTGGCGAGACCGATGACCCATCAGAGCAGAATAAAACCCCTCCACGACTGTTAGGGCCAACTCGCACCAGTTCTGAACCCGACTTATCTGTTGGTGAAGGGGTGGTTTCCAGAGAACGCTTGGAAAAGTTATTGGATGAAGTTCTTCGTTTATACAAGCCGCACGTTGCAAAAAGCGATTGGTCACGAGTAACGGAATACCGGTCCGAGTTTTTGGCTGAGGCAAGCCGGCACCCTGGAGTGGGACACCGGATCATTGGCCGGCTTGAAGGTCTCAAGTTTTCATTGATGCCAGGCGAGAAAGTCGAATACAACCGCGCGCCTGCCGATCGCATTATCGGTGAGCTTAAACGGCTGTTGACATGATGCGGTCAAGATGGCGGCAAACAAAAATGCAGCACTTTTGAAGTCTCTTTCCGTAACGGCGGAGACCTTAAGCTGCAATGCCGCTAAGAATCAATTCCCTGTTCTTCTTCGCCAACTGGCGGAGCGCCGCAGAGTAACTTCGGTCGAATTTCGTCCACTATTGGTGGATGCAATGCTCACAACTCACCCCGAGGGCTTCCGAATTCTTTTCAATTCTAACGGTGACGACCCGACGGAATTGCAAAAGCGATTTCAAAACGAATCCGCATCGCAAGTGATGCCCTCGCGTTTGCGCTTTTCGTTCGCCCATGAATTGGCACACACTCTTTTTTACGACCTTTCGGATGGCACTCCAAAGCTAGCAAAGCAATTTCGATCAGGCGGCGGGCGTACGAAGCTTGAAAATCTTGAACGAAGTTGCAACAAACTCGCGGGCCAAATGCTTCTACCGACGCCGATGCTCAAAGCCGCATTAAAGCGGATGGAAGCCATTAACCCGAATTCTTTATCTGAGTTTGCGAAGCAGGCAGGGGTTTCTATCGAAGCCTTAGTGCGCCGGCTTAGCGGACAAAGCGCTTTGTTGGAGGATCCGTATTTCCGAGGGTGCATAGTGCTGGTTAAGGAAACCAAAGGTGAAGTTTTCGTCACCTCTATTGCAAAGCCTCCACACTTGAATATTGCAAGGGGCTTACATTTGATGCGTCCCGGTGAGAAATGGCAATTGCTGGCAAGTGACGGAACATCACTGGAACCTTGGCATTTTAGCTCAACGTCTCACGCAAAACTAACCGTTGAGACATCCCAGTCCAGCTCGCAGAAAGATTATAAAATATCTCATTTGGAAGCGGGGCGGTCAAATTCGGCAGTTTCGCACCTGCTCACATTTGAAGAAATCGAGAATCGTTGAAGATTGGTTTGCGATTTTGCAAAGTTTAGCGAGGCAACAATCGCGCTTTTTTCAAATGTCCGCCAGCATATCGTAGTTGTTCAATTTCTTTATCGCGTCTCGCATATCCGGACGCTCCGGAGTCGGAGCTCGGCGGACCGCTGGCAATAGAGGATGCCGGCTGAGTCGTCTTCAAATCAGGTATTCACTCTTGAACTTTGCGATTCAACCTTTGAAACTCGCGCCATGCAATTCGGCATCTGCAACGAGATTTTCAAGGACTGGAAGATCGAGGATTCGATGGCCTTCGCCAAAAAGGCCGGCTACGACGCCATCGAGATCGCGCCGTTCACCCTCGCCAAATACGTCACCGACATTCCGGCAGCCGAACGCAAGCGAATTCGCGACGTTGCTGCGCGCACCGGTATTGCGATCTCCGGCATTCATTGGGTGCTCGTTCAGGCTGAGGGCATGTACCTGACGCATCCCGACGGCGCCGTCCGGGAAAAAACCGCGAAATATTTTTGCGATCTCGTTGATTTCTGCGCCGATCTCGGCGGCAAAATCATCGTCGTCGGTTCGCCGAAGCAGCGCAACATCATGGATGGGGTTTCGCCGCAGCAGGCATGGGACTGGGCTACGGCGGTGTTCCGCGACCCGGTGATGCGTGCCGAGCAACGTGCGATCACCATCTGCTTCGAGCCGTTGGCGCCGGCGGAGACCAATTTCATCAACACCGCCGCGGAGGCGATCCGGTTCGTGCAGCAACTCAACACGCCGCATTTCAAAATCATTCTCGACGTGAAGGCGATGTGCTCGGAAGCGAAGCCGGTCCCGCAAATCATCCGCGAATCGTGGCCGCACTTCGCCTATTTCCATGCCAACGACAAAAATCTGAAAGGCCCGGGTTTCGGTGACGTGGATTTCAAACCGATTGCCGCCGCCTTGAAAGAAGTCGGCTATCCAGGTTTCGTCTCGGTGGAGGTGTTTAATTTTGATGAAGGGCCGGAGGTGATCGCAATGAAGAGCCTGGAGTATTTGAAGCGGACTTTCTCAGCGTCGTAGGCGCCGACGCGAGGCGGCAGGGCAAATCTCAAAAAACGAAGCGTGGCAGGGCGCGTTACTCCTTGAGCAGCCGTCTGGCGACGGCTGCGGTGCGGATGATTCACCGTGTTTGGCGGCGGGCAGGGAACTGCCCGCCCTACCAGAAGTGTTCTTCGCGCAGAACAAAAAGCGGGTTATCGTATCGCTCCAAAGCCATCCCTGGGCAACTGCGGTTGACTCGCGAAATTTACCTGGCCGCGGGGGCGGGTTCGACGGGATATGTTGCCGGCGTTTTCTTGCGACCCAGCTTTTCAGTTAGATCGCTGAACAAGGTGTAAACAACGGGAATGATGATCAGCGTGAGGAAGGTGCTGGTCAATATGCCGCCCACCACGGCCACGCCCATCGGGCGACGGCTTTCCGCACCGGCACCGAAACCAATCGCAATCGGCAAAATGCCCGCAATCGTGCAAAACGCCGTCATCAAAATGGGCCGCAACCGCACGAGTCCCGTCTGCACCATCGCGTCGTGGGCGTTGGCACCTTTTTCATGCTGTTGATTGGCAAACTCGACGAGCAGAATGGAGTTCTTGGTCACCAGACCGACGAGCAACACGAGCCCGATCTGGCTGAAGAGGTTGATGTTCATCGCCGGTACCGGGTGTGAAGTCATCGTCCCGATGAAATTCACGAGCCACAACAATCCGAACGCGCCCACGCCCGCCAAGGGCACGGCCAGCATGACGGTGAGCGGATGAATGACCGAGGAAACACCCTTGATCGTTTGGAGGCGGTTTTTGATCTGCCGCTCGGCGAGCGTGGTCATTTGCAGCGGCGTGAAACGCGCGCTGTTGACACCGATCCAAATGATCGGGTTGGCGTCGGCCTCCTGTTTGGCGACGATTGGCTCTTTGATGTCAGTTGGCAGCAGCCCGCGCACGCGAGCGACGCGGTCGCGCACATCCTGGGCCGCTTGATCGATGTCCCGCGAAAGATCGAATTCGACGGTGATCGTGCTGGCTTCTTCGCGGCTTTGGCTGGTGAGGGTCTTGATGCCTTCGATGTTGTTGATCACCTCTTCGAGCCGCTCCGTGACCTCGGTTTTGACAACCGACGCATTGGCGCCGGGGTAAACGGTCAACACGCTGACGATCGGCGGATCGATGTCCGGCAACTCGCGCACCGGCAGCCGCTACAAAGCGATCACGCCAAACAAAATCAGCGCCAGGCTCATCATGGAGGCGAGCACCGGACGTTGAATGCTGATGCGGGGCAGAATCATGCGAAGCGCTTAGTTGAGTGGTTGCGCCCGGCTTGTTTTTTCTTCGTAAGGTGCAGCGGCTTCCGCCGGCGCAAGTATGACCATGGAGCCAGGTCCAATTTTCTGAAGACCTTCAACAATGACTTTTTCGCCGCCTTTCAAACCTTCGACCACCTCCACCCGACCGGCCAGACGCACGCCCAATTTAACCTGCGCGAGGACCACTTTTCCGCCTTCCCCAACGACATAGACGTTGGCCTGACCGTCCTCCAAAAGCTGGCTGATGGCGACTTCCGGGATGACCACGGAATTCTCGCGAATCGTCAGCGTCAGGTCGAGATTCGCAAACATGCCGGGTTTGAGTTCCGCGTCCGGGTTCGGGATGTAGGCTTTGACCAGCGCGGTGCGCGTTGCGATATCGACAAAGGACGAAACGAAATAGACCTTGCCCTTGAACTTCCGGCCCTGGTAGGTGGCGACGCCGATTTCGATGATTTGTTCAACGTGCAATTGACTCAGGAAACGCTCCGGCACGTTGAACTCCACGACAACCGGATCGAAATCGATCAGGTAAGTCAGCGTGGTGTTCTTGCTGATCACCTGGCCGGGGGCTTACGTAGCGCGCGCCAACGACCCCGCTGAAAGGCGCATAAATCCGCGTATCCTTGAGTTCCCGTTTCTTCAAATCCAAACTGGCCTGGGTCATGCTAAAGGTGGCGGCGGCTTGATCGAATTCCTGCTGAGAAATCAGTTTGTCCTTGTAGAGTTGCTGGGCGCGCTCACCGTTGGCCCGGCTCAATTTGAAATTCGCCTCCGCTTCGGCGAGCGTCGCCGCCAGCTTGCTTTCGTCCAATTGTACGAGCAACTGCCCTTTCTCCATCCGCTGACCTTCCTGGAATCGAATCTCCTGAACGACGCCGTCCGTTTCCGATTTAATATCCACCATTTCCTTGGCCGCAACCGAGCCGACCAGCGAAAGCGTTTCCGCGACCGGCTGGCGTCTGGCTTCCACCGCCACGACTTGCACGACGGGCGGCCCGGTCGGACCGGCGTCCTTTTTTTGCTGCAACTGGTCAGAGCGAGGCAACCCGCGACACCGGCCAGAATCCAGGTCAAGAATGTTTTCATTGTGCGACGTTTCAAAGCCGCACAGTTTTTTTTTGGCCTGTTGACGGCGAGAAGAATCTCAACCACGGGATCGGCCGGTGACCCAAGTTCTTTCGAGGTTGAATCCCGGCGGATGATTCCCTAACTTTGGAGCACGGCTTCAAGCCGGGGTTGACCTTGCGGAATCCGACCGGCACAACGATAACCAAAGAATGGATCAACGGCTTATGAAAAAATGGTTTGCGCTTTTACTCGTTGCTCCGGCACTCGCGGGCACCCTGATTTTCCCGGGTTGCAAAAAACCGGAAGGCACGGCGGGGGGCGGAGGAGAANNACCTGTAGAATACGCTTCGCTGACCGGCAAGGAGGCAACGTTCGGCATCTCGTCCCATGAAGGCACGTTGATGGCGGTTGAGGAAATCAACGCGGCCGGGGGGGTCCTTGGAAAAAAACTGGAACTGCTTACGGAAGACACACAGTCCAAGGCGGGCGAACCGGCCACCGTGGTGAACAAACTCATCGCGCGCGACGGCGTCATCGCCATCCTCGGCGAAGTGGCCTCCAGCCGCTCGCTCGAAGCCGCGCCAATCTGCCAGGCAAACAAAATCCCGATGATTTCGCCATNNTGTTTCATCGACCCGTTTCAAGGCACGGTGATGGCGAACTTCGTGACCAAAACCTTGAAGGCCAAAAAGGTCGCGGTGTTCACCGATGTGAAGAGTGATTACAGCAAAGGTCTGGCAAAGTTCTTCAAGGAAAGGTTCATCGCCAACGGCGGCGCCATCGCAGTGGAACTCGACTACAACGGCGGCGACAAGGATTTCAAGGCGCAACTGACCGCCATCAAAGCGAATAGTCCCGACGGCGTCTTTGTTCCGGGCTACTACACCGACGCGGCGTTGATTTGCGTGCAAGCGAAGCAACTCGGCCTGAACGTTCCCATTTTCGGCGGCGACGGTTGGGAGTCCGAAAAGCTGCTTGAAATCGGCGGCGACGCGATGGAGGGAACTTATCTTTCAACCCACTATCACCCCGATGTGGGCAGTGAGTTGAGCAAGAAGTTTGTCGAGAATTTTCGCAAGCGCTGGAACGGCAAGATGCCCGACGCGCTGGCCGCATGCGCCTACGACTCCGCTGCGGTGTTGGCCGACGCGATGAAGCGGGCCGGCGGCACGGACGGTCAAAAGGTTCGCGACGCGCTGGCCGCGACAAGGGATTTTCAAGGCGTGACCGGCATCATAACGATTAATGAAAAACGGGACGCCACCAAGGCCGCAGTCATCCTCCAGGTCAAGGACGGCAAGTTCAAATACCTTGATACCGTCGCGCCGTAACGCTTACGCTCGCAGCCGTTCCGGTTGCTGGTGAATGAGCGAATTCTTCCAACAGTTGATCAACGGCCTGGCCATCGGCGCGATTTACGCGCTGATCGCCTTGGGCTACACGATGGTCTATGGCATCCTGCGGTTCATCAATTTCGCTCACGGCGACGTTTTTATGCTCGGCGCATTTGCCGGCTACTTTCTCTCGCCGGTGGTGAATCGCTTTCTGCCCGCGCAATCCTATGCCGGCGGCGCGGTCGTGCTGGTGCTGGCCATGGCCATCTGCGCGCTCATCGGCATGTTGATCGAATTCCTTGCCTACCGTCCGCTCCGCAACCGACCAAAGCTGACCGTCCTTATCACGGCCATCGGCGTGTCACTGTTCATCGAGTACACCTGCCAGCACGACGCGGTTTTCAAAGCCGCGCCGCGAAAATTTCCCGAGTTGATTCCGTTCACGAACTGGCATTTGGGCGGGCTGGTGCTCAATACGAACCAGGTAATCGTGTTTGTCACCACCATGCTGTTGTTGGTCGCGTTGACCGTCGTCGTTCAAAAAACGAAAGTTGGCACCGCCATGCGCGCGGTGTCATTCAATGAGCAGGCCGCCGCGTTAATGGGCGTGAACATCAACCGCATCATCTCGTTCACGTTTGGCCTCGGCTCGGCGCTGGCGGCGGCGGGCGGCATTCTGTTCGCCATGAACTACGCCAGCATCGACCCGTTGATGGGCGTGCAGACGGGGTTGAAGGCGTTTGTCGCCGCAGTGCTTGGTGGCATCGGCAACCTGCCCGGTGCCGCCCTGGGCGGCTTGTTGCTGGGCGTGGTGGAGACGTTCGCCGGCGGAATCCCCGGTCTGTCGAACTACCGCGATGGTATCGCGTTCGGGGTTCTGATACTGATCCTGCTGTTTCGGCCCGCCGGGTTGCTGGGCAAACTGCAAACCGAGAAAGTCTGATGGATAACGCCGCCAAACGATTCCTCTTCGCTGCCGTCGCGCTGGCAGTCATCGTGTCGCTCTGTTCCAGTTATTTTAATCGCTACTATTTGGGCGTCGCTATTGATGTCGGCATCAACGTCATCCTGGCCGTCAGCCTCAATCTCATCAACGGACATACCGGCCAGTTCAGCCTCGGTCACGCCGGGTTCATGGCGGTGGGCGGCTACACGACGGCCAAGTTCGCGCTCCTGTTGCAAGGTCAACTCCCGCCATGGGCGCAACCGCTCATCTTCGTCGCCGGCCTGCTGCTCGGCGGCTCGATGGCTGCGGTCGCCGGTCTGGCGGTCGGTGTGCCGACACTGCGGCTCAAGGGCGATTACCTCGCCATCGTGACGCTGGGATTCGGTGAAATCATCCGCGTGATTTTTCAAACCACCGAGGCGTTCGGCGCCGCCACCGGCCTGACGGGGATCCCGCATTGGACTAACTTTGCCTGGACGTGGAGTTGCGCCGCGCTCACCGTGTTTGTCGTCGCCTGCCTGGTAAACTCGACCTATGGTCGCGGTTTCATTGCCGTGCATGACGACGAAGTGGCCGCCGGCGCGATGGGCATCAATCCCGTTCGCTACAAAATCACCGCGTTTGTCATCGGCGCGTTTTTCGCGGGCGTTGCGGGCGGGCTTTACGCTCATCACAAACAATTTCTGTCGCCCGGTGGCTTCGATTTCTTGAAAAGCATCGACATCGTGGTGATGGTGATTCTGGGCGGGATGGGGCGAACGGTGGGCGTCATCATCGCCGCAGTGCTGTTGACGATTTTGCCGGAGGCGTTGCGCGGTTTTGCCGGTTACCGGATGATCCTTTACTCCTTGTTGATCATCATCTTGATGCTGACCCGGCCCCAGGGTTTGTTCACGTTCGGCCGGGCGGCGCAGCGCAAGGTATGATCGGGCCGCTGCTCCAGCTTCAGTGCGTCACCATCCGTTTCGGCGGATTGACGGCGGTGTCGGAAGTGGATTTTCAAATCGGCGGACGCGAACTCGTCGGCCTCATCGGTCCGAACGGCGCGGGCAAGACCACGGTGTTCAACCTTGTCACCGGCGTGTATCAACCGACTTCGGGCGCGATTTTATTTGCCGGTCAGCCGACCGCAAATCTCAAATCGAACCAGCTCGCCCGGCTCGGCATCGCGCGCACCTTCCAGAACATCCGCCTCTTCGCCAGCATGAGTGTGTTCGATAACGTCCGCGTCGCCGTGCAGCTTCACAGTCCCCACGGCATCCGCGATGCACTCTGGCGCGGGCGCGGGTTCCGCGAGGGCGAAAGGGCGGTGGAAACACAAGTGATGGAACTGCTGGAAATTTTCAACCTGGGCCGATTCCGCGCCGCCAACGCCAAAAGCCTGCCCTACGGCGACCAGCGGCGATTGGAAATCGTTCGTGCGCTCGCCACCAGGCCAAAATTGCTTCTGCTCGACGAACCCGCCGCCGGCATGAACACGACAGAAAAGGTGGCGCTCACCCAGCTTATCCGCTTCATCAAGGACAAGTTTCAAATCGCCGTGCTCCTGGTGGAGCACGACATGCAGGTTGTCATGGGCATCTGCGAACGCATTGCCGTCCTGGACTACGGCATCAAAATCGCCGAAGGCTCGCCGGCCAAAGTTCGCGCGGACCCGAGGGTCATTGAAGCCTACCTGGGCGACGAATTAAAAATTCAAAATTAGAAATGAAAAATTCCGGAAGCGGCCCGGTCGCACTTGGTGGGAAGCAGCCACCACGGGACACTGTCCAAAGAACGTTCGAGTTCGCCGATCGCATCGTGCAATTGTGCGTCGTGCCGGATGAGCGTCCGGGCGTAGCTCGCGTGATGATGAGCCAGACTCTTCGCGCGGGCACAAGCGTTCCGGCGAACGTTGAAGAATCGCAAGCTGCGCAAAGCAAGGCCGATTTTGTCAGCAAGATGAGCATCGCACTGAAAGAAGCGAGAGAGACGCATTTGCGGCTGCGGCTGGTTGCAGGCGCGGCTATCCTGCCGAAGGAACGACTCCAACTACTGATCGACGAAGCTGAGGAAGTGAAACGAGTGATTGGCGCAATCATCATTTCCACCAAACGAAGAATCAACGGCTGGTTTTTTAATTTTGCATTTGTAATTTTTAATTGACCCATGCTTGAGGTAAAAAGTCTTCAAGTCAGCTACGGCGCGATCAACGCGCTGGACGGCATCTCACTATCCGTGAAACCGGGCGCCATCGTCACGCTTATCGGCTCCAATGGCGCGGGCAAGACCACCACGCTCAAGGCGATTTCCGGCTTGTTAAGAACTCAAGCGGGATCGATTGCTTACGACGGCCAGGACATCACCAACCTGCCCCCACATCAAATTGTCAAACTCGGCATCTCGCACGTGCCGGAAGGCCGGATGATTTTCGCCAACCTCACCGTCCACGAGAACCTGATGATGGGCGCGTACCTGCAAAAGGATCGGCACGTCATTCATGGCGAACTTGAACTCGTGTTCGCCACGTTTCCGCGTTTGAAGGAACGCGGGAAGCAAATCGCCGGCACGCTCTCGGGCGGCGAGCAGCAAATGCTCGCGATTGGCCGCGCGTTGATGGGTAAACCGAAGTTTCTCATGCTGGACGAACCGTCGCTTGGCCTGGCACCGTTGTTGGTGAAAACCATTTTTGAAAAGATCGTCGAGATCAACCATCAACACGGCATCACCATCCTCCTGGTGGAACAGAATGCCAACCTCGCGTTTGAAATCTCGCAGTACGGTTACGTGCTCGAAACCGGACGTATCATCTTGCAGAACGAATCGAAGCTGCTGCGCCAGAATCCACAAGTCCGAAGCGCGTACTTGGGCGCTTGACGTGGCGGGTCAGTTCAGGCACTCGCCAACCGTCTCCGAACGGCGATCATACTGCCGGACAGAGGTCCTGGTGGACTTAGGAGTTGCCCGGGCGTTGTCTGGCTTTCAGCTTGCGTTTCTTTGGCGTTTGAATTACCCATCGCCTCGGATCTGACCCGACAATAAGACGAACATTTTTTATCATGCCATCCGCATTCCCGAACATCTCCCGAATCCCGTTTGAAGGGTCAAAATCAAAAAAACCGTTAGCCTTCAAGCATTACAACGCCTCTGAACTCGTTGACGGGAAGACAATGAAGGAACAACTGCGGTTCTCGGTGGTCTATTGGCACACCTTCCGCAATCGGCTGGCCGACCCGTTCGGCGCAGGCACGGCAATTCGTCCTTGGGACGACGGAACGGAATCAGTCAAGAATGCGCAAAATCGAGTCCACGCGGCGTTTGAATTTATTGAAAAACTTGGCGCCCCTTTCTATGCGTTCCATGATC
Organism: Limisphaerales bacterium; assembly: GCA_003140275.1. Classification (GTDB taxonomy): domain Bacteria; phylum Verrucomicrobiota; class Verrucomicrobiia; order Limisphaerales; family PALSA-1396; genus PALSA-1396. The sequence goes on along the minus strand of PLJQ01000466.1, from coordinate 7,569 downwards.
GCGATGTCGCGCCGGAAGGTTCGACGCTTAAACAAACCAATAAAAACCTCGACGCCGTGGTCAGAGTTCTGAAGGAGGAACAAAAACGCACGGGCATACGACTGCTTTGGGGTACCGCCTGTCTTTTTGCCCATCCTCGCTACGTGCATGGCGCGGCCACGAGTTGCAACGCGGACGTCTTCGCGTACGCGGCGGCTCAAATGAAGAAGGCTATCGAAGTCACGCACGAACTCGGCGGGGAAGGGTATGTTTTTTGGGGCGGTCGCGAGGGATACTCCACGCTATGGAACACAAACATGAAGCGGGAACTGGATCATCTCGCCAGATTTCTGCACATGGCGGTGGATTACAAAAAGAGGATTGGATTCAAAGGACAATTCTACATCGAACCGAAGCCAAAAGAACCGACGAAGCATCAATATGACTCGGACGCGGCGGCCTGTCTTAATTTTTTGCGGGAATATGACCTGATTGGCCAGCTTAAGCTAAACCTCGAAACCAATCACGCGACGCTGGCGGGACACACGATGCAACATGAACTCGAGGTCGCGGCGGCGGCGGACGCGCTCGGCTCGATTGACGCGAACACCGGCGATCCGCTGCTGGGTTGGGACACGGACCAATTCCTCACGGACGTTTATCTAACCACGCAATGCATGTTGGCGATTCTGAAAATGGGAGGGTTCAGAACCGGGGGCGTAAATTTCGATGCGAAAGTGCGCCGGGAAAGTTTTGAACCGGTTGACTTGTTTCACGCCCACATCGGCGGCATGGATGCATTTGCCAGAGGGCTGAAGATTGCCGCGGCTATTCGCAGAGACGGTCGCCTGGTTGAATTTGTGAAACAACGTTACAGCTCCTGGGATTCCGGCATCGGCGCAAAAATCGAGGCGGGCAAAATCAACCTGCGCGAACTCGAAGCCTACATGCTCAAAAAAGGCGAGGCCGCGCCCAATAGCAGTGGCCGTCAAGAATTCCTGGAAAACCTGATCAACGAATTCATTTGAATCCTGTGGGCGTCAGGCTATTAACAGGCTGCCAAGTGCATTTTGGCCAGATAGGTTGTCCAAATGATAACAAAAATCTGATTGAGGTTCTCGATTGCGATGGTGGCATTGTCCGCAACCGTGGAGGTGGAAATCTTGTCGATAATGAATTTGGAACTCCCAAACATCTTGCGCTACAATCTGACAATGGGCGCGAGCGGATCTCTTGCGTTGTTCCTCAGTCGGTTTCAAAAGGCCCGCCGGAGGAGTAAAAACCCCGAAAATCTGGCAGTGGGAAAGTTCGATGCAGATCATCATCCGCCAGCCTTTTTCCGGGACCTAAAATACCGGGGAACGATACTTATCATCCTGGCCATTATCGCATCCGTTGTTCTGCCGATCAGCTGATTCAACCCAAAGCAAGTGCTGCAGTCAGAAGCGCCGTGCCCCTCCGAACGCCGGTTAACTTTCCGCCCTTGCGGATCCAAGGAATCGTCCTGCGCGAATCTCAACCCTCCGTAATGATCAACAGCAAAATCTATTTTATCGGTGACGAAATTGGCGGCGCCCGGGTTGTGGCAATTGATCGGGAAAGCGTTACTCTGGAATTGGCTGGTCAGACGAACGTGCTGACTCTCCGCAAATGGATCAGGCAGACATTCAATTTGGCGCTCCGGTCTCAGACTCGGCGAAAACTTCACGAATGCAAACCGGTAACGTCACGCTGACGGTGGTACCTTGACCCGGTCGCGACTTGATCTTGATTTTGCCGCGATGGGTCTCAACCACCCGGCGAACGATGGCCAGCCCCAGTCCGGTGCCTGCGCTCTTGGTGGTTTTCAGCACGGAGGAGAAAGCCCGGCGGCACTGCGCTTCACTCATTCCTTCACCGGTGTCGCTGAATTCAATCACCACCTGCGTGGGCGCTGGACTGCTTCGCGGAGCGCGCAATGCGCGTGAAGAGATGGTCAGTCGTCCGCCCTTCGGCATCGCTTCAACGGCGTTAAGCTTGAGGTTGAGAAAAGCTTGCTCCAATTGCGTGGCGTCGGCCATGACCCAAGGCAGGTTCGGTTCAAAGTTACTCACCAGTTGAACGTTTTGATGAGTTAATTTATGTCGGGTCAGCAGGCTAAGATCATCGATCAGTTGATTGAGATTCACCGGCGTCAATTCCGGCTCGGCGCTGCGCGCGAAGTCGAGAATTTGCTCCACCGTCTTGTTAAGGAGGTCCATTTTCTCGCCAATCATCCGCGCATCCTTGCCGCGGGGATCGCCAGCGGAAAATTTCAAATCGAGCGAGTGATAAAGCATTTTCATCACTGTAAGCGGATTGCGAATCTCATGCGCCACTTCTGCCGCCAGCAATCCCAGCGCAGAAAGTTTTTCGTTTTGACGCAACTGCTCTTCCGCATCCGCCGTGCGCTCATAAAGGCGGGCTTTCTCGATGGCGATGGCGGACAGTTCCGCGAGCGCGGAGAGAATGCGAACTTCTTCGTTGGAAAAAATGTGGGTTTGGCCCGTGTACACGCTCAAAGTTCCGATCGCATGTCCCGCAAAAACGAGCGGCACGCTCAACAGCGAAACCAGCCCCTCGCGCCGGGCCACCTTCACATTTTGGTAACGACTGGAGATCTGGACGTTTTCAATTTGCAGCGGCTTTTTGCGGCGCACGACGATACCCAACAAACTTTCCGCCAAACTCAATCGGGGTTTCTTGATATAGGCCCTGCCAGCGCCCCAGCTTGCCCGCAGATCCAGCCATTCCCGGCTTTCGTCGAGCATCAGGAGGGAACACATTTTTGTTTCCATCAATACGCAGGCTTCGCGAGTGATGACTTTCAATGCCTCGTCGAGATTGAGGGTGGAGTTGATGGCCTGCCCCACACTTGCTAACGTTTCAAATAGGCGGGCCTTCAACCGCAGTTGTTCGTAAAGCCAGGTGTGGTGAATGACCTTGGCCGCAGGGCGAGCGAGGGCCTCCAACAAATCCTCGTCCTCCACGCTGAAAGCATTCTTTCGATCCGAATCCACATTGAGCACGCCGCGCACTTCGCCGTTCACTTCCAGGGGTACCGCCAGCTCGGAGCGGACGTTGCGGCGGAGCACGATATACCGCGGATCGCGCGTGACGTCGCCGACCCGCGCTGGTTTTCCGGTGCGCGCCACCCACCCGGTGATGCCTTCACCGACGCGAAGCTTGAGCTTATTGGCACCGGCAGGCAAACCACGGGAAGCATGAATTTCCAGGAACCCGGCCGTCGGGTTGACGAGCACCACTGACCCGCTGCTGGCGCGCATCACACGCACGGCCTCGCCCAGAATCAGTTGCAGCGCCTCCTGCGGCTCGAGCGTGGAATGAATGACGTCGCCGACTTGATACAACAGATTAAGCCGGTCGAAACGCGCTTTCAGTTCAGTCAACTCGTTACTCATCTAAGAACGTTTTGGATTTTAAGTTTTTGGTTTTCTGTGCGCTTAAGTGCAAAAATGAAACTCAGCGGACGCGCGCCGCCAGCCACAAACCGGTAAGGCCGAAAGAAATATTTGGAAACCACGCGGCCAACCAAGGCGGTACGTAGCCGCCTGAACCGAGCGCCACCCCGAGTTGCATCAAAACAAAATAGCTGAAGCCAATGAAAATACTGCTGGCCACGCCGACAAACACGTTTCGTCTTCCGGAACCGGCGGCAAACGGAATGGCGATTAAGACAACGACCAGACAGGTCCAAGGCGCGGCCAGCCGACCATGCAATTGCGTGTAAAGCCAGTGTTCGTCGAGGCGTGTGAGACGTGGATGCAGACGAAAGTAATTCAAGATTTCAACCAGCGGTAAATTCGTATTTCGGACGGTTTTGCTTCGGGCCGTGCTTATCTTTATTTCGCTTCTGATTTGCTCAGGCGTTTCAGAAAATTCCGGAATGGCCAGTTTCTCGGTTGGGTTTCGGTCCGTTGGGTCAAGCGCGCCGGGAGCGTAGGTTAGTTCCAGCGCATTGGAAAAAGTCCAGACCTTGTCGATTCGCATCCCGCTCTGAGCGTACAACTCGCGCCGGGCGCCATCCGGCAGCCTCTCCTCTACAATCACGTTTTCCATTTCGTGCGTTTTCAGACGATAATTTCCGATGTGCCAGGTCCGGCCGTCGCGCTCGTTCCGAAAACCGAGGTTGCGCACGATGTTTCGCTGGTCGGGTCTGGTTTGCTTCACCGTGCGACGGTTTAAAATCCGTTCGGCGGCCTCCACACTGTTCGGCACCCACAATTCATTCAACGCAAAATGGAGGATGGTAAAAGCGAAACCGACCGCCATGTATGGCAGGCACAAGCGCCAGAGGCTGACGCCCGCCGCGCGGATCGCAATCAATTCGTGATGCCGCGCATGATTCGTCAGCGAGTAAAGCAGGGCCAGCAGCAATGCCATCGGGAGCACCAGCACCAGGAATTCCGGGGAGGTGACCAGGTAATATTGGAGGATGTCTCGTACCAACAAGTTTTTCTCCTGAAAGTCATGCAGCATGTTGAGAAGATCGGAGGAAATCCAAAGAATCAAAAAACCGCCGAGGCAATAGCCCAGCGGGAACAACAATTCACGCAACAGATAACGGTCGAGCAAGCGCACCCGCGCAGCCTAACGGTCGCAGCGGCTCAAAGCAAGCCGCTGGTTCGCAGGCGGGCGATGCAATGCGCGAAAATAATCGGGTGAATCCCATTGGAAATCCACTTGCTCTCCATCGCGTTTCAGCACATCGTCGTCGGATGGGACTGCCACAAAAGCCGGTTGAAATCAGCGTTGCACAGATTGAGGAGCTAAACCGCAAATTATCGAATCTCCGTCACGACGTCAATAATCACCTTTCGCTCATGATGGCGGCAAATGAACTCATCAGCTACAAACCGGAAATGATCCAGCGGATGACTGCCACGTTGACGGAACAGCCGCCAAAAATTATCGAAGCCTTCAATAAATTCTCCGCCTCCTTCGAGCAGACTTTCGGTATAACGCGGTCCTAGTAAATCACTTCCAGGACGAACACAATTCCGCCTGCCAGAAATATTTCTGTGTAACCTCCGGCCCTGGTCCACCGTCTCGCTCCATAACGATTAACAGTTTCGGCTTGGCAATGGTTCTTTGGCAGACAACCTAGCCGCCGCAAAATAAAACCGATCAAAGAAAGGAACGAATCGTCATGAAAAAGAGAACTAACATGGGTCATTGTGGAATCCTGGCCTCAGTTTTGGCCGCAATTCTTTTCGGCTGGATTTTTGCTGCGTCAGCCCAACCGGCATCGCCCGACCAGCCGAATCGCCCCGACCGCCCCCAACGTCCTGGATTCGGAGACCCATCTCTGAGCGAAGAGCAGCGAACCACGATCCGCGAAACCATGGAAATCTCGCGCAAAGAAGCCGGCCCCTTGGAGGAAAAAATGCGCACTGCGCGTCGGGAATTGCAGGAGGCCATTCACGCGGACAAATTAGATGAACAATTCATCCGCGAAAAAGCCGCCCAGCTTGGCAAAATCGAAGGCGATCTCGCGGTGGTCCGTGCCAAAGCCTTCGCCAAAATCCGTCCCTCTCTCACGCCGGAACAACTGGCCCGCATGAAAAACATGTCTCTTGGGTTCGATCGCCCGCGCCCGCAGTTTAGCGATGGCAATTCACGTGGACCTCGCCCTCGCGGTGAAGGATTCGATGGACCGCAGGGCCGCCCGTTTCCGCCTGGTGAAGATCGTGGACCTGATGGAACTTTGCCGCCGCGTCCGAAACCGCTGCCATCCGAATAATTTCTCGCGATGGTCAAGCTGACGGTCGCATGCCATCCTGATTCTCGGGTTGGGGTGGTTTTGTCTTTAGTCCGTGACGTGNNGCCTGCCATACTGCGCGCCCATGGAACAGACGGATGCGGATCACATCGCTGCGGTGTTGAAAGGGGACACCGCCCGCTTCGAGGTCTTGATCCAAAAATATCTGCCCCGGGTGTTTGCCACCGCCCGCCGCTATGCCCGCCGGGACGATGAGGTGGAAGACATTGTGCAGGAAGTCTGGCTCAAGGCGTTTCAAAAGCTGGGCAGTTTTCGCGGTGAGGCGCCATTCGAACACTGGCTCATGCGGTTGACCGTGCGCACCTGTTACGATTTTTTGCGCAGCCATCGCCGCAACCGCGAAACCACCTTCTCCCAACTCACCGAACCTGAAAACGATTGGCTGGACCGTTTCGTGGCCCAACCCGAAGCCGCCAGTGAAAACGCCGATGCCGCGCGCCAACTGATCGAACGATTGTTGGCCGAACTTTCTCCTGCGGCACGGCTGGTGATCACGCTGCTGGAAATCGAAGATCGGTCGGTCAAGGAAATCGCCGAACTGACCGGCTGGTCGGTTACGCTGGTCAAAGTCCGGGCCTTTCGTGCCCGCGCCGAAATGCGCAAGGGTCTGGCCAAAATCGCCAAAGATAAGTATCTGTAACCGCGCCGTATTGTCGGTCGTCTGAACTAATGCTGGATTTATGAACCTTGTCGAACTGGAACGAAAATTGATTGCCGCGGCGCGGGCCACTCCGCCCAACGACCGGGTGCCGTACGCCTTTGAAAAAAGAATCATCGCGCTCCTCGCAGTTCGCCCGGAACTGGATGGCTGGGCGCAATGGGGCAAAGCCCTTTGGCGTGCGTCGGCGCCGTGTGTCGCAATCATGTTGCTCCTCGGAGCGTGGAGCTATTTCGCACCTGCTGGCAGTACATCTACCAGCCTTTCGCAAGATTTTGAGAACACGCTGCTCGCCGCAGTCGATCAAAACGGAGAATCCTGGTGAATTCTTGGAAAGTCATCCTGGCCACAATGGTTATCTTCGGCACCGGCGTCATTACCGGCGGATTGGTAGTTCGACAATCTGGGAACATCGAGCCGCCATTCCATCCGCCTGATTATCGCGTGCAGCGTCCGCTACCTCCATCGCCATTGACCGAAGGGGGGGGGCCTCAGGGTCACAATCAAAGATTGGAGTTTTTGAATCGCGTGCAGCGGGAACTGGATCTCAACCCGGAGCAGCGCGCGCGCATCGAAAAAATCATCACCGAAGGCCAGATACAAACCAAGGAAATGTGGGAGCCGGTGGCCAAACAGATGCGGCAGGAAATGCAGCAGGTGCGTGAAAGAATCCGCGCCGAGCTGACCCCGGAACAAAAGCTCCGGTTTGAAGAATTGTTGAAGCAACGTCCGCCGCGCAGACCTGTTGAACCGCCGATTCAAGAACGTCGTTTGCGCGATATGCGCCGTCCACCCCAACCGCCCCCCGACAATCCGTAGGGGACGAGATGACGTTTTCCAGCGTCGTGACCGCAGCGCGTTGCTTATCACAATCAAATCGGCCATTCCGATCGCCGTAGCGCACAACACCAGACTGAGAAAACCCAACACCGATCATCGGCTGGTCTTTCTACACTCAATCCGATTCGTGGCGGACGCCTAAAGCGGCGCTTCAAGCCTGATAACTTTTTCGACCATCGTTCCAGAGTCGGTCCGGTTTGGAACCCCGTCACGTGCGGAATATTTATACCCGAGCATGTTGCCGGTTTCCAAGCTCCGTCAGGAGCGGCAT
>PLJQ01000145.1:8783-18238 GCA_003140275.1 Limisphaerales bacterium | reverse complement strand
CCAGTTAACACCGTTGCTACGTCAGGCCGGAGGCCCGACGCTACGAGTTTTCAATCCGGCGCTAAGAAATTTAATTTTTATGTTGGACGATTTTTGTCCTACCCCAGGTGGTAGTCTGCCACCAATAAAGGATTTTATTTATGAAAAGAAACCGTTCCAGCAACGCCCGTCCAAACGCCAGTGATGAATTGTTCGAAGACCCGGAGGCAAAAGAATTGGACGGCTTTGCTGATATCGGGATGAAACGTGAGATGAATTCATCCCCGAACCAGCGGCAGTTGATTTGGAAAGGCAAATGGTTTCATGGCGGGGACGAATGCGACTGCCTCGCGCTCTTGCAGACCAAGCGGAGCCAGCGTCGGGCCCGTTGATTGCCGCTGCCCGCCGAACCGAGAAGGAAACACGATTGCACGCCGGAGCTTTCCCGCAAAGGCACGAAGGCGCGAAGAAATTTATTTTTTGGGTTGGACTGTATTTGTCCGGGCCTCCAGATAGAGTCGCGGCATGAGAGTATCGGTTCGGTCCGGCGCGGCTGCGGAGCAGCTTGGCGAGCACGGAGACAATGAAGCGGGATTGGAGTTTGCGAAAGCGGTCCTGGCTTCAGCGGGCCTTGAGCCGTCGAGCTTTCTGGCGTGCGTGAGCTGGCTTGAGTGGTCGGAGCACCACAATTACATCTGGCAGGCGGAAGTCGAGCGTGCTTACCGGCGGCTGCTGCCCGCCTGGCCCAAGCCGTGCCGCTTCAAAGCGCGGGAGGCGATGTTTCGATTGCGGTTCAAGCGCGGCGACTATGCGGAGGCACGACGGCTCATCCGAAGGCGGCTGCCCCGGCGGCTCCTTGAATTTGACTGGCAGGAATACTTCGACCTGGCTTTGGCGCTGAACGATCCGGATCTGATCTGACAGGTCGTGGAACGCACACTTCAGGTTTCGCCGCGCGCCAAGGAGGCTGGCGGACCGTCGGAGTCGGGAAGTTTGCTGGCGGCATGTGTGTCTTATTGGAGGAGCCGCGCCGACCACTTTCTCATCCTGAACGCCTGTTGCGACGCGATGGGGAAGCCGATCGAGCAGTTTGCGCTTGAAAGCCGTGGAGCCGGTCGAAAGGCGCGAAACTTCGATGCGGCGCTGATTTTTGATCGGGCCTGTGCGGACGCAGTTCCGGAAGTTCGGCGGATTCAAGAGGAGACAAAGCCTGCTTCCAGCCCGCGGCCACCCGCGAACGATTTTGAGTGGCTTTATTTTGAGCGCCAACTTTACGCCTTGACCAAGCTGCTGGAGGCCGGAGTCGCGCAATGAGAAGCTGAGAGCGGTGGCCGCCGTGCAAACAAAGCATCAGGCAACCACAAACGAGTGGAAGTTCTGCGGAACGCCATCCGTCAAAAAAATCCAAGTTACGATTTGCTTGCAAAGTGTAAAGGGCACAGAAAAGTGCAAACCTGAACGATTCCATTGAATGGGGAGCGCACGCGGCCCGCGTGTGGTCGTCGCCGGCCCGGCGACGACTTCCGGCCTCTGACTTGAGATCGAAACAATCGGTGCCGCGTGGTTTTACGCACGCATTGTTCGGCGGGCCGCCGAACACGGCAGGCCAGCGGCCTACGCTCCCCGGACTAACTGCTTCGTTCCGGTTAAGAAGCTGCTCGCTAAACTTCCACGCTTTTTCCCGGCGCCGGCTGGATGACGTTGATTTTGGGATAACGGGCGCGGATTTGTTCTTCAAACCAGTGGCGCGAATCTTCGCCGCCGTGGCCTAGCAGTACGGTGTGCGGCGAAACTTCGCCGACGAAGTCGAGCAGCTCGTCGCGGTTGGCGTGCGCAGTCAGATCGAAATCCTGCATTTCGCAGCGTTTGGTCACTTCGCCGGCGCTGCCGCTGAAGACAAAGGTTTCGCCCGGCCTGGCTTTTTTAAGGCGACCACCGGGAGTGTCGGGGTCGGCGTATCCGACGAAGAAGATGGCTTGTTTTTCGTCGCCGATCATGCGCGTGGCCAGGTCGTGGGCGGCGGTGTTTTCGCTCATCATGCCGGCGGTGATGACAAAGAGCCGGCCGCCGGTCAGCTTCATCTTCTGGGCCTGGCCGTGTTCCAACACGATGAGATTTAACGCCTCGTGCAACTGGAGATTGCTGTGGTTGCGATGCGTGCGATGCGCTTCCAGATCGTAAATTTCCGTGAACACGCGGCCCAGTCCGCCGATGTAGATGGGTTGATGTTTCAATTTGCCGGCGCGCGTGAGCAGGGCGAGCAGGGCGAGAATTTCCTGGGTGCGTCCCAGCGCAAACGTGGGAATGAGCACGGACCCTTTCCGTTTGAGCACGCGGTCGATGGCCTGCGTCAATCGTTCGATTTCAGCTTCGCGGGTGAAGCCGGACGGGATGGCACGGTTGCCGCGGGTGGTTTCCATGATCAATACATCGGCTTTCACGTCTTCGAAGCGCGCTCCTTTCAGGATGGTCTGGTCGCGGAACGAAACGTCGCCCGTGAAAAAGACCGTTTGTTTCTGACCGCGCACCATGATGCCGGCGGAGCCGAGCGCGTGACCGGCATCGTAGAATTCCAACGTGGGCGATGAAAAACCGGCGCGGGTCTTTTGAAAGGCGGCCCATTCGACTTCGCGGTTGTATTTGAAACCCTGGAATCGCGGGGCGATATCGTCCACTTCGTCGTGGGTGAAGAGCGGATATTCTTTGATGCCCAATTCATCCCGCTGCCGGGTCATGACATTGACGGAGTTGTGCAACACCCGTTCGACGATGAAATAGCTCAACTGCGTCATCAGCACGTGGGCTTTCGGAAAATGGCGCAGCACCACCGGCAGCGAGCCGACGTGATCGTGGTGGCAATGTGACAACGCAATGGCGTCCAAGTCCTCCTTTTGGATCAGGTTGTAGAGGGGCAAACTCTCCCGCCCTTCGCGTTTGGGATGCGTGCCGGCGTCCATCAACAGCCGATGGCCTTCGATATCGATGAACCAGGCGCTGGCGCCGATGTCGCTGTCCGGGTTCAGGTTTATGATCCGCATGAGCCAAGTGAACCACAAAATGGCCGATGGAAACAGATTAAAACCGGCTTAAGGCAAGCGGAATTATTTATTGGCGCCGGGGTTGCCCTGCAATTTCTCCATGGCCTTCTGCATCAATTGCAGGTTGTCGGCGTACTGCTTGTAGTCGGCGGGCAGCTCGAATTGTTTGGCATCCGGTTTGACGAACTGAACTTGTTTGTAGCTCAACGCGATGGTGGTGTCTTTTTCCTGGATCTGAATCTGAACCGGAAAATCCTTCAGGTCCGTGGCATTCCAGATGGTTGCTTCATGCTTTTCGCCCTTGTCGTTGGTCACGATCACTTTGTTCTTGATGCAGGGATGGCCATCGATGGTTTCCCTGCCCAGTTCAGTCTTTTCCATTTTGGGTTCCTTGTCCAGCGCTTCGGCTTCCTCCCTGGGCAAAGGCACGTTCACGCAGGCTTGCAGCCCGGGATAAATGAGAAACATGGCTTTCTTGTCGGGACGCAAGATGCTCACGACACGGTCCATGCCTATTTGTTTGAGATTGCTGATGGCGTCCGGCGGCAGCTCGGCGCTTTTCAACTGCGTCATGTCCACTTCGGAACGCATTTTGCCGTCGAGCATGGCGACTTTCATCGACAGGCTCATGGATTCTTTCCGGTCCTTATCCAGGATCCGCACCTCGGACCGGGCGGTGAAGGCGGTGTTGCTGCCAAAGAATTTGGTCAGCACGGCGTTCATGCCTCCTGATGAATCGCCGGGAAAAGGATTTTGAGCATTGACGGTCAAAGCCGCCAGCAATCCTCCGGCGCAAAGCGCCCAGGTCGTAAACGATTTTTTCAAAGTTCCCATAGTCTCAGGTAGGTGGCTGTTTTCCGCAGCATAGCAGGGAAACCCGATTGCGCCAGCGCGAAATGAGCTTGGACGGAATTCATGCCGTTCAGAAAGCGGGTGCTGGCAGAGTTTGGCCGTTGACGGAAGCGGCTTTTGATGTTGTTCTAACGCTCGTGACAAGAGCAACTGACGCTACCATTACCAGTCCCGCGCCCCTGACGTTCTGTCGCGGGGGAACTGCGACGGCCGTTTTTCTGGTGCTTTTCATCGGTTGCCTGGTCGTTCCGGCGCAAGCGCAAAAAGTTCCGGTGATCGAAAAGACGCTTTCCAACGGAATGCGCCTGCTCATGGTAGAACGACACGACGAACCGTCGGTGGCGGGGGGCTGGGTGGCACACGTCGGCAGTTCCAACGAGCGGCCCGGCATCACCGGCATCGCGCACCTCTTCGAACACATGATGTTCAAGGGAACGCCGACCATCGGAACGAAAGATTACACAAAAGACCTGGAGATTATCGCAGAGCAGGAACGGATTCGCGATTTGATGCGCGCTGAAGAGGCGAAAATGCGCGCGGAGTATCGTCAAGGCAAGATCGACGATCTGCTCAAACCGGAAAACAAAACACCGCGCTGGCGGGAACTGGAAAAGCAGTTCAACGAGCTTATCGCCCGGCAGCGCGACATCATGGTCAAGAATGAGTTCGACCGCATTTATTCCGCCGCCGGCGGCTCGGGCATGAACGCCTACACTTCGGAAGACATGACCGGTTATTTCATCACCGTGCCGGCCAACAAACTCGAACTATGGATGTGGATGGAATCGGAGCGTTTGTTCCATCCGGTTTTCCGTGAATTCTACTCCGAGCGCGATGTCGTATTTGAGGAGCGCCGGATGCGGACGGAATCCACACCGCTCGGAAAATTTGGGGAACAATTTGAATCGATGTTCTGGGAATCTCATCCTTATCACTGGCCGGTGGTCGGCTGGCCCTCGGACATCCCGGCCATCTCCAAAGCGCAGGCCGACAATTTCTACGGCATTTATTACGCGCCCCAGAACATCGCGCTGATTCTCGTCGGCGATTTTGATCCCGCCAAGACCGCTCCGGTCGCCGAAAAATATTTTGGCCGGATTCCGCGCGGCCAGACCGAAGCGCCTGATGTCGTCACGCTCGAAGTCAAACAAGTCGCGGAAAAGCGGATGAATGCCGAGGCTGAAACCAATCCGCAGGCGGACATTTACTGGCACACGGTGCCGTTTGGCCATCGCGATTCCTATACGCTGTTCGTCGTTGGGCAGATTCTTTCCACGCGCACCGGCCGGCTCTACAAAGGACTGGTTCTGGGTTCGGCAGTCGCGACCGAAGCGTTCGCCTATCAGGATTCACGCAAGTGGGCGGGCTTGTTCAACGCCGGGGGCGAAGCCAAAGACGGCCACACGCCCCAGGACGTGGAGCAGGGAGTTTACACTGAATTGGAAAAACTCAAACGCGAGGAAGTTCCGGCGGATGAATTGCAGAAGGTGAAAAACAACTTTGCCGCCGGTGAATACCGCCGACTTTCCTCCAACAGTCCCATCCTGATGCAACTCATTAATTACGACGGTCGCGGCGACTGGCGCGAGATCAACGAAGCCGGACTGAAAGTCCAGGCCGTTACTGCCGGTGATATTAAACGGGTCGTCAACGAGTATTTCACGGCCGAAAATCGAACGGTGGCGATTTACACGCGCAAGGCAAAAACGAAGAAGGAGGAAAAGCCGTGAGGGCGGGCATTTCCATATACCGACAAAGAGCGAGCCTGTTGCTCCTCGCATTATTGAGCACAGGTTTGTTGGATTGTTGGAGCGCGTCCACCAGCGCGCAAACCGCCATCCCGGATCGCCCGGAAAAACTTGTCTTTCCGCCGCTTGTTTATGAGCCGCCTAATGCGGCGGATTATCGGGTAGCGCTTAAAGGCGGCCCCATCGCCTATGTCGTGCCCGACCGTGAGCTGCCGCTCATCAATATCGGGCTTTACGTGCGCACTGGCGATTATCTGGAGCCGGCAGGCAAACAGGGCCTCGCCAATCTTACCGGGTATCTTCTTGCCCGTGGCGGCATCAAGTCAAAAACCGCCGAAGAGTTGGAAGAGCGGCTGGCGTTTCTCGCCGCGCAGTTAAGTTCCGGTGCGGGCGATACCCAAGGCAGCGTCAGCTTGAATCTTTTGTCCAAAGACCTTGACGAAGGTCTGTCCATTTTGCGCGAAGTGTTGACCGTGCCTCGATTTCAGGAGGACAAGATTGCCTTGAAAAAACAGCAAATGCTTCAGTCGATGAAAGAGCGCAATGACGATTCCTCGTCAATTGAGGGTCGCGAACGCGGTTTCCTCGCCTACGGAGAGAATTTTTGGGACAATCGCTACTCAACCGTTGCGTCGGTGGAATCGCTGACTCGTGATGACCTCGAAGCCTTTCACAAAAAATGGTTTCATCCCGGTAATTTCATCATCGCTATCAACGGCGATTTCGACCGCGCCGTGATGATCGCCAAATTGGAGACTCTGTTTGGCGATTGGCCGTTCACCGGCGAGAAGCCGCCACCGATTCCCAGCAACACCGCTTTCTCCTCACCGGGTGTTTATCTCGTGGACAAGGACGTGAACCAGGGCCGCGTTGGCGTGATGCTGCCCGGCATCAAACGCAACAACCCGGATTACTTTGCCGTGCTGCTGATGAACGATATTCTCGGCGGCGGCGGCTTTACGTCGCGCATCATGAGCCGCGTGCGATCGGACGAGGGGCTGGCTTATTCCGCTTATTCGAGTTTTCCCGGCGGAGTTTATTATCCCGCGACCTTCACCGCCGGCTTCCAATCCAAATCGCGCACGGTTGCCTACGCCACTTCCATCGTACTGAAGGAAATAAAACGGATGGCGGCCGAGCCGGTCACCGATACGGAACTGAACACCTCCAAGCGCGGGTTCATCGACCGCTTTCCGCGCACGTTCGCAGCCAAGTCACAGGTGGCCAACACGTTTGCTCAGGATGAATTCACCGGGCGTTATGCGCAGGACCCGCAATTCTGGAAAAATTACCGCGCCCGGTTTGAGGCCCTCAACAAAACCGACGTCCAACGCGTCGCGCAAAAATATCTCACACCGGAAAAAGCCGTCATCCTCGTCGTCGGCCAGAAAGAGGAGATTCTCAAAGGCCATCCGGATCATCCCGTCAGTTTGAAAACGTTGGGCGGAGATCATCTCACGGAATTGCCATTGCGCGACCCGTTGACGATGAAACCAATGACGAAACCTTGAATCGGCGGCGCGGATTATTGAAAGGCGAAATGATGCCCAAGGTCGTCGTCACGGATTACACGTTCCCGTCGCTGGATTTGGAAAAGGCGATTCTCGAACCATCGGGCTGCGAGTTCATCGCAGCCCAATGCAAAACTCCCGCCGAACTCATCCCGCTCGTTGCGGACGCTGAATTCGTCATCACGCAATTTGCGCCGCTTAACGCCGCGGTCATTGCGACGATGAACCAGGCGCGGGTCATCGCACGCTACGGCATTGGCGTGGACAACATCGACCTCGAGGCGGCGCGCCAACGTCGCATTTCGGTTTGCAACGTGCCGGATTACTGCATCGACGAAGTCGCTGATCACACGCTGGCGCTGATCCTAGCCACGAGCCGCGCCGTGGTGCCGCATTGGAATCAAGTCAAAACCGGTCACTGGACTCTGCCCGTGCCGCTCGATGCGATGTGGGCATTAAAAGACACGACCATCGGCGTGGTAGGGTTCGGTCGAATTGGTCGAGCGGTGGTCAAGCGATTATTGGCTTTTAACTGCAAGCTGTTGGTTCACGATCCGTTCCTGTCGCCCGATAAAATCGAGGCGACAGGCTGCGGTTCAGCAAGTTTTGATGGGTTGTTGGGCGCGGCTGACTTGATCACGTTGCACGTTCCAAGCACGGCAGAAACACGCCAGATGATCAACCGTGAGACTTTGAAAAAAGTGCGGGCGGGCGTGGTGCTCGTCAATGTCAGCCGCGGTACACTGATCGATACCGACGCGCTCATCGACGCGCTCCAACGCGGTCACGTGCGCGCGGCAGCGCTGGATGTCATTGATCCCGAACCGATCCCTCCCGACCATCCGCTGCTCCGGATGAACAACGTGGTCATCACTCCTCATGCCGCTTCGGTCAGCGTCAAGGCCGTGCGGACGTTGCGCGAGTCAGTGGCGAAAACCGTGCTCTGCGCCATTCGCGGAGAACCATTGCCAAACATCGTGAATGGTGTGACGCCATGAAAGTCCACGCCAAAGAGCTGGAACAATTCGTGATCGAGACGTTGACGAAGGTCGGCATCAGCGAGACCGATGCGCGCACGACGGCGGAGGTTTTGGTCACCACGGACACCTGGGGCACTTTCACCCACGGCGTGAAAAATCTGCGCGGTTACGTCCGCCGGATTAAAGGCGGCGGCATCCGAACGCGCGCGGTGCCGAAAGTTGTGGCTGAAGGTCCGGCCTGGGCGTTGGTGGATGGCGATTCGGCGTTGGGCATGATCACGTCCACCTTGGCTATGCGCACCGCGATGGCCAAAGCCAAAAATTCGGGCATCGGATACGCGGGGGTCAGGAACAGTTGTCATTTTGGCGCCGCTGGTTACTACGCGGTGATGGCCGTCAAAGAGGACATGATCGGCATTGCCATGTGCAACGATGTTCCCAGTGTGACGGCGCCGGGCGCGCGCGGTCCTGTGCTGGGCAGCAATCCGTTTGCGTTTGCTGTTCCGGCCGGCAAGGAAAAACCGATCATACTGGACATGGCCACCAGCACCGTGGCTGGCGGCAAAGTGTTCGCCGCCGCCGCGCTGGAAAAAAAAATCCCTGATCACTGGGTCGTGGACGCCGATGGGCTGCCCACGACCGATCCGACCGGCTATCCACACACTGGCGCTTTGACGCCGATGGCAGGCCATAAAGGTTATGGCTTCGCGTTGTTCATCGAAACCCTATCGGGCGTGTTGACCGGGGCGGCCATAACGCAGCACGTGTTGAGTTGGTCATTCGACGATCCGTCATTGCGCACCGGTCACGGCGCCGCGTTCATCGCCATTGATGTAAAAGCCATGATGTCCGGCGACAAATTCAAGCAGCGGGTTGATCAAATGATTCAAGAGCTTCACGAATTGCCAAAAGCCAAAGGCTCGGAACGCATTTTTCTTCCGGGCGAAATGGAATGGGAACGCCGCGAAAAGGCATTCGTCGATGGAATTGAGTTGCCCGAAGATGTCATCATGAGTCTGCGCGCGCTCGGTGAAGAGGTCGGCCTGGACGTGAACAGGATTTTGAGATGAACTGGAAGGTATTTTCACCTTTAAGTTGAAGGTTAGACGTAGGTGTCGCCACCGAATCTTGACCGGTCTTCTTCTGTTCGAGTTCGCGACCCAACTACCAGGTTCACGAGTGGCACCCGCAAGCAAGCGAGCACACCACCAACGCGCCGCTGGAGATTACGTTCAGCGCCGGGTCACAAACGAACTTTGTCAATCAACAGGTTGGCGGCGGCTTTTGGAACTTGCCCGGCACGTTCAATTTTGCAACGGTGTCGGCGGACACCACGAACCGGCCAGC
>PLJQ01000145.1:0-8772 GCA_003140275.1 Limisphaerales bacterium | reverse complement strand
TTTTAAAGTGACCGGTGACAGCAACGGGCACAGCCGGCAACTTCCGGATCAGGTACGCAATTCCGGATACAGGAAAAAAGGTCGTGGCCGACGCAATCAAGTTTATTTACCTCGGGCCGTGAGCCACTGGAGGCATTTCATTTTTTCGGTCCTGCCCAAGGTTACGTACAGGAAGTGAGTTCGCCTTGCCAACAGACTTTGACTTCCGTCAACGCATTGTCTCCGGCCAAATTCAGCAGGCAGAAGTTGGCGGGTTGCTGCGCTTCCAGTTCAAAATANNCATTTGATTCCGCACGTTAATCCCATTAGTTTGACGGGAATCTGCGCAAAACGTTTCCACACTTCCTGCCACGGGCAATTCAACATTTCCGCAGCGCGAAGGAGGCCGTCGATTGGGCGCAAGGCCGAGCCGGCAAAATTAGTTTTGCCCGGTTGCCGCACGATTTGGTCAGCGCCCACTTCGAGTTCCAAACGGCCCAAGGTGTAACGTCCCGGCGGCGCTCCCGCCGCCGTCATGGCGTCGGTGGTGTAATAGATCGAGGCCGGATCAAGCGTGCGATGAACCAGGCGAAACAAAGCGGGTGAAACGTGAATCCGGTCTGGAATCAAACTGACGGTCAGCCCCGGCGTGTCCAGCCCGCGCCAGATGATGTTGTCGTGACGATCCAGTTCGCGCGGGCAGGCACTGCCCAAATGCGTGAAGCCGGTCGCTCCCGCTGCAACCGCCCGCCGCAAAACTTCCGCGCTCGCATTGGTATGACCGAGACTGACTTTTATTCCCAATGACACCGCGAGGCCAACCGCTTCGAGCGCACCCTGCCGTTCAGGAGCGAGGGTCAGCAATAAAGGATCGGATTCTGTGATGGCGCGCAGTTCGCGGATGCATTCGGCGGTCGGGTCAAACATCAGCGCCGGATCATGCGCACCGCAAAAGCCCGGTTCGGCGGACAGAAACGGCCCTTCAATGTGCCAACCGGCGATGGCGGACTGGAGTTCGGCTGATTGAGAGTGCAATGAACGCAAGTGGCGCAGTCTGTTTATGAGCCTTGACCATTCATCAGTGATCAGCGTCAGCAAAATTCGCCCACAACTGGCGACCCGTAGTTGGCGTGTGGCGGAAAGCAAATCATCCAGCGTCAGGCCGTCCCGTTGAAAGTCGATGCCGCCGTAGCCATTGACCTGCAAGTCGAACAACGGCGGAGCGATCCACAGATCTTCAACCGGCGGCTTGGCGGTCGGTTCGATGTGGGTGATGATTCCTTTTCGCCAGCGCAAGCGGAGAGGCCGTCGGGTCGCGAAGTGCCAGGCGCAGATTTCACCGTCGTTCATGCGGAGAGTCTTTGACAGAATGATTGAAATTCACAGAGTTTTTTGCAACCTGGCTTGCGGATTGCACCCGCCGTCCCTTGACATCGCTGTGGCGTTAAAGAAAACTGGCCGCCTTATGGCCGAGCCAAAAACGAATGAATTGATGGAAAAAATCGTGTCGCTGTGCAAGCGACGCGGATTCGTTTTCCAATCCTCGGAGATTTACGGCGGCATCAACGGCTTTTGGGATTACGGCCCGCTCGGCGCAGAACTCAAGCGCAACGTCAAGGAGCTTTGGTGGAACACCATGACCCGCCAACGCGATGACGTCGTCGGCCTCGAAGCCACCATCATCATGCACCCGCAGATTTGGAAGGCCAGCGGGCATGTGGATACGTTTGCGGATATGATGCGGGAATGTCCGCTGACAAAAAAGCGAGTGCGTGCTGATCAAGTAGAACCACAGAGTGGGATTGCTTACAATTATTCTGGTGCCGAGGACACGTCGGTTGAGCCAGATACCAAGACGGCTGTTCTGCTTGAAGAAAAACTACGAAGAGAAGAGTCAAACATTCCGATTCCGCCAATTTCAACGGGCTGTGCAGATTCCTTTTCGTTCCTTCTTCCGGCGGGAAAGCCACCAGAATTGGCGAGGAAAGCGGCCGTGGAATTTTATGTTCAGCGCGGTGTCAAGAAGCCAAAGTTGTTGGATGAGTTTACGGAAAGACTTGAAGATTCTAGCGATTATCACCCAGAAAGCAGAGTAAAACTCAGTCCGCCCCGCCCGTTCAACCTGATGTTCAAAACCTACGTCGGCCCGGTGGAAAGCGAAGAAGGCATCGCCTACCTCCGCCCCGAAACCGCACAAGCGATTTTCGCGCAGTTCAAAAACGTCATAGAAACGTCGCGACAAAAAGTTCCATTCGGGATTGCGCAGGTTGGCAAGGCGTTTCGCAACGAAGTGACACCGCGCAATTTCACCTTCCGCTCGCGCGAATTCGAGCAGATGGAATTGGAATTCTTCATCAAGCCGGACGAGGCGGTGGAGGCGATTTGTGGAAACGTGGCAAGCGCGGCACTAATTTCAAACGAAAACATCCAGCATCGAACTTCCGGCTCTCAACCTTCAACGCTCAATCCTCAACCAAAATGGGGTTGGGAAGCGTGGCACAAATACTGGGTTGAGGAACGCATCAGATTTTACGAAGGCATCGGTCTGCCGCGCAACACGCTCGTCGAGTATTGGCAGAAGCCGGAGGAACTCGCCCATTATGCCCGCGCCACGGTGGACATCCTGTTCAAGTTTCCCTTTAGCAAACGCGACGAAAAAGGCGAATTGATGGGGGAAGAACTGGAAGGCATCGCCGCTCGCAGCGATTTTGATTTGAGCCAGCATCAGCGTTTTTCCGGCAAACCGATGACGGTGTTCGACGATGAGTTGAAGGCCGCGTGGTCGAAGCTGGACGCATCGAAACATCGGGCATTGCAGAAAAGCTATTTTGAAGCGCGGCTGAAGTATTTGACGAAGACCGGCGAGCCGGTCGAGAAAGCTGAGAAGCAGGCGCGCGAAGACGCTGACAATCTGGCTAAGGGGATTTACGTTCCGCATGTCATCGAACCGAGCGCGGGTGTGGACCGCCTCATTCTCGCGTTAATCTGCCACGCCTACTGCGAAGACCAGGCGCCGGATGAAAAAGGTAAAATGGAGTCGCGGGTGGTGATGAGATTTCATCCGCGCATCGCACCGATCAAGGTGGCTGTGTTTCCGCTGCTCAAAAACAAGCCGGAGTTGGTGCAGAAGGCAAAGGAAGTGCGCGACCGGTTGCGTCCGCACATGACGGTTTTTTACGATGAAGCCGGCGCGATTGGCCGTCGTTACCGTCGCCAGGATGAAGCGGGCACGCCGTTCGGTGTCACGATTGATTTTGACACGCTGGGCGAAAAAGGGCCGGAGTTGAAAGACACCGTCACGTTGCGTGATCGTGACACGATGCAGCAGACGCGGGTGAAGATTGACGACTTGTTGCCCAGGCTGCTGGAGAAAATTCGCTAAATGTCCGAGCATCCTCAAAGCGACACCGCCTTTGTTAAGCAGCGCGCCCCGACGCTCTACGCCATCATTGCAATCAAACTGCTCAAATTTGCGCTCTTCGCCACCTTGGCGATCGTGGCCTATACGCTTTCGGACAACGATCTGCCGGCTGAATATCAGGGTTTCCTTCGCCACTTGAAATTGAATCCGGAGAGAAAGTTTTGGGCCCAACTGGCCGTCCAAGTCGGGCTGCTCACCGAAGCGAAAGTAGTGTGGGTGGCGGTGGGCACGTTGTTTTACAGCCTGTTCTCGCTGGTGGAAGGGATCGGGCTGATGTTCCGCGTGGGATGGGCCGGCTGGCTGGCCATCGGCGAATCGGCCTTTTTTGTTCCCATCGAAATGCACGAGTTGGCGCGCAAATTCTCATGGCCCGTGTTCGTCATCCTGGTGCTCAACATTTTCATTGTCTGGTATCTCTTCCAAAACCGTGAGCGCCTTTTCCGCCATCATCACCACTGAAGCACCCGACATTTAGGGTGTAAAATTCACCGTTGTGTGGCATTCTCATCGCGTGACGATGACCGAAGCCATCGAACTTCTGGAAAAGTTTCGCGCCGGGCGAATCAGCCGCGACAAAGTAGTGCGCGCGTTTCAAGCGGCACCGCTGGCTGATCTTGGTTTTGCGCAGGTGGACACGCACCGCGCGCTGCGAAAGGGTTTCCCGGAGGTCATCTTCGGCGCAGGCAAGACGCCGGTGCAGGTGGTCAAAATCGCCGCCAAGATTTATGAGCACGAACAGCGGTTGCTCGTCACGCGCATCACCCCGGAACACGCGCGGGCGCTGCGCAAAAAATTCAAAGTTGCCGTCCATCACGAGCTCCCCCGCTGTGTCACAATCGAAAGGAAGCCGTTGCGGAAACGCCCCGGAACGATTGCCGTTCTCTGCGCCGGCACGAGCGACCTGCCGGTGGCCGAGGAAGCGGCGGTCACAGCGGACATCATGGGCAACCGCGTGGAGCGTATCTACGACGTGGGTGTGGCAGGCTTGCACCGACTGTTGAGCCGGTTGGAATTGATCCAAAGCGCCAACGTGGTTGTGGTCGTCGCGGGAATGGAAGGCGCGTTGCCGAGTGTGGTGGCGGGACTGGTGTCACGACCAGTGATTGCGGTGCCGACGAGTGTGGGGTACGGCGCGAACTTCGGCGGCATCACGGCGTTGCTCGGCATGTTGACGAGTTGCGGCAGCGGCGTCACTGTGGTGAATATTGACAACGGCTTTGGCGCCGGTTATGCCGCCAGCCAGATCAATGCGCTGGTCGCCGCCTCATCCAAATGAAAACACTTTACCTCGACACCTTCAGCGGCATCAGTGGCGACATGTTTCTTGGCGCGATGATTGATCTCGGCGTTAACGTTCCCCAACTGGAGCGGGAGTTGGCTAAACTGAAACTCGGCGGATACCACCTCCACGTCGCCCGCAAACAAAAGTCGAACATTGAAGGCATCAAGTTTGACGTGCACTTGGAGCATGAACATACTCACGAGCACACGCACGCCGCCGACATAACTCATGCGCATGCCCATCATCACGACGACCAGCACACACATCATGACCAAAGCCACGGGCACGGCCACGAGCATGGTCCCCACGGCGGCCCGCTTGTAAAAACTTCGCGAGGCCGCGTGGAACTCAGTGTCTTTGAAACAAACGTGCCGCCGCGTTTCCGTCTCTATTTCTACGACGCCAAAGGGAACTCCGTTGCGCCGCCACTGGCAAACAACGTCGTGCTGGAAACAATTCGTCCGGGCAAAAAGAAACAATCGTTCAGCTTCAAACGTCACGGCGGCTACCTCGAAGCCACTGAAGAGTTGCCCGAACCACACGAATTTACTGCTGTCCTAAAACTCAAGCAGGGTAGCCGGACTGAGAAGCGTGAGATGCAGTTCGTCGAAGATCACCCTCATCACGACCACGAACACACGCACAGACCCGGAAGAAACTTTGCTGAGATCAAAAAGCTGATTCAGTCCAGCGCTCTCTCCGACTGGGTGAAGCAAAGGTCGGTCGCGGTGTTTCAGCGCGTGGCCGTGGCAGAGGGAAAGATTCACGGGATGGCGCCGGAGAACGTGCATTTCCACGAGGTCGGCGCGGTCGATTCGATTGTCGATATTGTCGGCAGTTGCATCGCTCTGGAACTGCTGGGCAAACCGCGCGTGCTGGCGTCGCCCGTTGTCGAAGGCACCGGATGGATCAATTGCGCGCATGGCCGGTTTCCGATCCCGGCACCGGCCACATTGGCGATCCTCGGCGAGCGCGGCATTCCGATTTCGCAATGCGATGAGCCGTACGAACTGGTCACACCGACGGGCGCGGCATTGCTCGCGGAATTGGTTGAGAGCTTCAGCCCGATGCAAGGGTTGACGGCGACGAAAATCGGTTTTGGTCTCGGCACACGCGACAATAAAACGAGGCCGAATGTCCTCCGCGCCATTTTTGGCGAATCAACCCCGGCGGTCGCCGCCGCGCACGACTGGCAGACCGACACCATCGCCGTTCTGGAAACCAATCTGGACGATATCAACGCCGAGTTGCTTGGCTATTTTGTGGAACAGGCATTGGCAGCGGGCGCGCTGGATGTGTTTCACACATCGATCCAGATGAAGAAGAACCGGCCCGGCGTGCTGCTGACGGTTTTGTGCGCAGCGGCGGACGCGGACAAATTCACCGAACTGACGTTACGCGAGACGAGCGCGTTTGGCGTGCGGCGCACCCTGGCCGAGCGGCGCAAATTGCAACGGGAATTCGCGACGGTGAAAACACCATGGGGCGATGTGAAGGTCAAATTGGGAAAGCTTAACGACAAAGTGATTCAGGTGTCGCCGGAATTTGAGTCGTGCAAAAAACTGGCGGAGCAAGCCGGCGTACCGTTGAAACAAATCTACGAAGCGGCGAACAAGGCCGCCAAATTCTGACCTATGATTGATGCCGAGCTTGTGAGAATTCTTTGTTGCCCGGAGACGTACCAGGGTATTTCGCTTGCCGATGCGTCGCTCATCGAGAAGTTGAATCAGCAGATCGCGGCGGGAAAACTGCAAAATCGCGGCGGGCAGCCGCTGATGGAAAAAATCGACGGCGGGTTGGTGCGTGCTGACGGCAAATATGTTTATCCCATTCGCCAGGACATCCCGGTGATGCTGATCGACGAGGCGATTCCGTTGGCGGCCTGGTAAATACCCCACTTCTAAGCACCCAAATACCCAAGCACATTGGGTACTTGGGTATTTAGATTGTTCTGTTCTGACTGGCAATTGCTCCGCCGCCCGATAGTTTTATCTTTGCTTTATGAAGAAATGGTTGAACTCGATCGAATCCGTGATCGCCGATTTGCAGAAGGGCAAAATGGTGATTGTGGTGGACGATGCCGACCGTGAAAACGAGGGCGATCTGATCATGGCCGCTCAATTCGTCTCGTCGGCGGCGGTCAATTTCATGGCCAAACATGGGCGCGGGTTGATTTGTGTCCCCACCACATCCGAGCGGCTCAAACAACTCGGCATAGAACGGATGGTTTTGCAAAATCGGGAGATTTTCAAGACCGATTTTCAAGTCAGCGTCGATGCCGCCAAAGGAATTACCACCGGCATCAGTGCGGCGGACCGGGCGCAAACGATCAAAATCATGGCTGACTCCACCACGTTACCGGACGATCTGGTGCAGCCGGGGCACGTCTTCCCTTTGCGCGCGCGACCCGGTGGTGTGCTTCAACGAGCGGGTCACACGGAGGCGGCGGTCGATTTGGTAAAACTGGCCGGCTCTCGTCCCATCGGCGTCATTTGCGAAATCATGAGCAGTGACGGGTCGATGGCGCGGTTGCCGGAATTGATCAGGTTTGCGCGGCGGCACCATTTGAAGATTTGCACCATCGAGGCGCTGATCAAGTTCCGTCGCGCCCGTGAGAAATTGGTGGAGCGCGTCGAGATGGTGAAAATGCCAACGGAATACGGGGATTTTGACCTGCATCTCTACCGCTCTCATACCGACGGGCAACATCATCTGGCGTTGGTGAAAGGCGACGTTGCCAACAAGAAAAATGTGCTGGTGCGGGTTCATAGCGAATGTCTGACCGGCGACATCTTTGCCTCGCGTCGATGTGATTGCGGGCCGCAATTGCATCAGGCGATGCGTCAGGTGGCCGATGCGGGACTCGGTGTGATTGTTTATATGCGACAGGAAGGGCGCGGGATCGGCCTGGCGTCGAAGATCAAAGCCTACAAATTGCAGGAACGCGGTTACGACACGGTGGAAGCGAACCAGAAGCTGGGTTTTCCTATGGACCTGCGCGAATACGGACTGGGGGCGCAAATCCTGGTGGACCTGGGTTTGAAAACGATCCGGTTGCTGACCAACAATCCGAAGAAAATCGTCGGGCTGGAAGGATACGGTCTGGAAATTGTCGAGCAGGTGCCGATCAAAGTGAAAGCCAACCCGCATAACGTGAAGTATCTAAGAACGAAGCGGGAGAAGTTGGGACATCTGCTATGAACAAATGGAGTGATGGAGTTTTGGAGTGGTGGTCAACACAGCCAACCCCCTCCCGTTACTCTACCGCCTCAAAACTCCGTTACTCCATATTCAAATGTTAAAACCCGTCAAAACCAAAACCTTTCGCGCGGGCGGCGGCACATTCGCCATCGTCGCATCGCGCTATAACGCTCGTTATGTTGATGCGATGTTGCGCGCGGCCAAAGCGGAGTTGAAGCGGGCGGGTGCGAAGGTTCAAATCATTCACGTGCCGGGCGCTTATGAAATTCCCGTGGTCGCGGCCCGATTGGCGCGGACAAAGGAATTTTCCGCCATCCTTTGTTTGGGAGTGATTCTACGCGGCGAGACGGCCCACGCAGCGCACATCGGCGAGGCTGTCAGCCAGGCACTGATGCAGATTCAGTTGGAAACCGAGATTCCGGTCATCCACGAAGTGTTGCTTTTGGAAAATGAAGCGCAGGCGCGAGTACGTTGTTTGAATAAAAAATACAACCGCGGCGGTGAGGCAGCCCGGACCGCAGTTGAAATGGCCCGAGTTATGGCCGGGTTACGTTGAGGTTCAGACTTGGCGTGTCGCGGGAAACCATCAATGAATACAAGGTGATTAGGCACGTCATTACCTGAGGCATGACCCGCAAGAAGGTCATGGGGGCGTAGATTGTTGCTCATCACCAGAATCTAGTAACCACCGCAATTGAGGGAGGGATTCGGGCAGTCTGGTTTCAC
Source organism: Limisphaerales bacterium (assembly GCA_003140275.1). Lineage (GTDB taxonomy): Bacteria > Verrucomicrobiota > Verrucomicrobiia > Limisphaerales > PALSA-1396 > PALSA-1396. Next base: position 163 of record PLJQ01000145.1, on the reverse strand, counting down.
TCCGAAACCAGACGAGATCAATCAGGAGGTCGAAATATGCCGCAATAAAGCATTTCCAACGAGGAGAGCGTCAAATCTCTATAAGTAAAATCATATCTAATGCGTTCGAGCCGACGTGCGTTGTCTGGATCGTTACCAAGATTCCAGCCGTTTCTGAGTTCGT
>PLJQ01000415.1 GCA_003140275.1 Limisphaerales bacterium | reverse complement strand
TAAGTCCGACAGGCTGCTAGACGGAGTCAGACCAATGGCGGTTACAAGTCCGTAGAACGGGCGGTTAGGGTTGATGTTTACGGCGATGCCGCGCGGTATCCAGACGTAGTTTCCCGAATTCGTGTCGGCGGTGTTTTGTGTCCAGTCTGCATAACCGCTGGCAGCGGCGGTAATCCAGATGGAATAGTTTCCGGGCGCAAACGTTGGCGAACACGCGCTGCGTTCTGCACCGTACATACTCAGGCATTCCCACCCAGCCTTGCCTATGCGGGTTACCTACACGGATACGAAGTAGCGGGCAACCTATAGTGTGTTGAGCCCTGTTCGAATTACGTCAATTCGTGGCCAGACTTACTCTAAGCCGAAGGAACAATCGCCCCGCTGGAAATTCCAACAATCGCAGCCGAACCGTCTCCGTTCCGCTGTCGCCATTCTCGATAACGTCCACTTGCTCAAACAAGTTGCCAACGTCGTTCCACGTTATCCAATCCGAAGTGCCTTGCAGGTTGAAAACGACATCGGTAGCGGACTTGGATCGAACGTATGAGACTATGAATTCATTCGGTCCGGTTCCCGACAACTGCTCGAAGGATGCCCAAAACACCTGGTCATCATTCGGTACGAGCGGATCAGATCCAACCGCGTACTCAAACAGATTTGGCCGGCCGTCACCGTCCGGATCCATGCAGTACCCGCTAATTGCCGGATCTCGCAATTGCTCTGTTAGGAAAGTCTCACTGCGCCATTCATCAATCAAGCGGACTGGATCGAGGAAGATCCCGCTGATCACGGCATTGCCTTGCAGGCGCGTGATGGTGAAACGCACGCTCCCGCGGATGTTCCACACCAAATATTTGCCCAGATTGAAATCCTGAACCTGCCGGGAATCGAGCGGTATGCCGGAACTCAATTCACTGACGGTTACCTGGCATTGCCGTAACGTGGTGTCCCAATCCAAGAAATAGAGCGCAACTTGGCGCGGCTTCCCATCCGTGAGACTGACGTCAAGATCAAATGTAACTGGGTCCCAGTAGCAAGAGGCAATACGTGGCGAGCCTGAGACATATTGCAACGCCTGGGTTGAGGACACGGGATCCGCCCAAGTCAACGTTCCGGCGGTTGTGGACACGTCGGCAAAGGCTGGAAGGGACGTGGCATGATCAACCACGATGTACCCAATCTCGCCGTAGTTGCCAAGCCAGTCGCCCTGCACCGAGTTGTCTTCTTGTAAGAATTCCGCCCAGGCGCCGGGCAGGACGACAGAAACATTGACCGGGTCTGACAGCTGGCTTTCACCCAAATTATCCCAAGCCCGCGCGGTGAGGGTATAAGCGCCTGCCAGGGGATGCTCCCAAGCAACCGCATACGGGCTGTTGGTGACTTCACCAATTTTTCCACCGTCAATGAAGAACTCCACGCGGACGATTGAGCCGCCCACGTCCGAAGCAAGCGCCTGGATCGTAACGTTCGTCGGCGCAGTCTGGATCGCCAGATCAAGCGGGTTCGTGATCTGTATCGTCGGGGGAGCATTGGAAACGGCGTCGAGAAACAGCGCGCTAACGACCGCATTACCCGTCAAGGGAGTAACGTGAACCTGCACGTGTCCGCGAACGATCCACGTCAGATAGACTCCATCCACAAAATTTGTGAGCACTTCGCTGCTCAAGATGGCGCTGGTCTCGCCATCCACCAAATCAACCCGCTGTGAACGCCCCCCGTTATCCCAATCCAGGCAATAGAGGGTAAGACTCTTTAGCCCGCCGTCCGTGAGGGGCAGATCGAAAACCATGGTCTCATCGGAGAACCAACAAGCGGCAATCCGACCGCTACCGTCCGCCCGCATCAAGGCTCGCGGATCCGTTGTGGTGGTCCAGATAAATGGCGTGGCGGTTTCGATTCCCAACGTCACAGGGTCCGGCAAGTTGGTGCTGTCCCCCGCCAGCACATAACCCTCCGATCCGATCCGCCCCTGCCAATCGCCCCCCTTGCCAAACTCGGTGCCGCCAGATATTGCCTGGGCGGATGGAAATTCGACTTTTACATCAATCGCCACGGTATCCACAGCCAGCCCATTGACATCAATGACCCGGGCTGAGATTGGGTGTGTTCCCGCCGGGGCCTTGTCCCAGAGCAGCGTGTAGGGTGCTCCCATCGACTCGCCCAAAACATTCGTGCCGTTCAGGAAGACGACTTGGGCAATCTCAGCCCCAGTATGGGTTACGCTTGCTTCAAGTGTAACGGCGGCGGGAGCAACGACGGTTCCGGGCGGGTTCGACGCTGTAACCGAGGCTTCAACAAAACTGAAGTTGGTGAACCGCGCGAGGTTCACCTCAAAATTGTTGTCGGAAACCACCCCGAAGCCTGCGTTGAGAGTCCCCGCCAAACTGGCTTCCACCTCGCCCACCTTCAGCCAGTTGCTGCCATCGGTACTGACGTAGCCACTGAAGTTGTCTTTCCCACGCAGCAGACGCAGCCACTGTGGCGTGGGATTCGCCAGATCATTCGTCTTTTCCAAATCAGCCCCAGTCGTGGTTCTGGCCTCGAACTGGGACCCGCCACCGGCAAGCTGGCTCACCATTACCGACTTTGCTCCCGTGCCGTTGTTTTCGCGCAGCATCAATCCAGCGCGGGCTTCCGGTCCGGTCGGTTGTTGGGACACAATTTGGGCAACCAGGTGCCCGTTGCCGGTCAGCGGTTGACTCAGGAAATGCAGGGCATCGAGTGCAAGGGAAGGGGCACTGCCACTCCCCGCCACTTGAAAATCTTCCCCCGTGATCGCCGAGCTCCCTTCGCGTTGCGAAGTGCCGATATCGGTGTAAGACCAGGGCGATGTTGGGAAGCTCAGGATCCAATCGCGAATCAGGTCAATGCCGTCCTGGTTCAATTGCGATGAAGCGATTGGCGGCATACTCCAGGTGAGTTGGAAACTAATCCGTTCGTAAAGGTCTGATGCGGTCGGATTGTTTGGCGTGACGATCCAATTGTCCACGATGTTCGCTTGGTCCAAGGGCACCTGAACCCGCGCGTCCCAAGAGGACGAGTTTACCAGGAAACTGCCGGGATGATGACAAGAACAACAGTTGCCTTGAAGGTAGGAACGCGACCGGTCATAGAGCGACTTGGTTTCATTGGTGGCAGTGTAAAGGGTGCGGAATTCCGCCACTGAAGTGAGGTTGGTGTCCAGATAGCCAGCCCCACTTAAGGCCAGGAGTTGGTTTGTTATCGTGCCGTTGTAGTCATGGTCGCAATTCAATTGTGGAGTGCTAAAGCCCAGGGCGTAACCGGCGGAGTGGTTGTGGCAGGTCCGACATTCGGACTGGCTGGGATAATGCCAGGTTTGCGTGCGCAACTGGCTTCCATCCGGGTTGTAAATGATGATCGATTCGTCCAAGCCTTCCTGAGGGGCCAACACGGCGTTGGTTTGGGCCGCGTCCCAGATGTAAGTTACGCCATAGACGCCGTCGTCGCCCTTGACCAAGAAGCGCGTCTCAAGTTTACGGCGGGATTCCGGTATGCCGTTCGTGATCTCCATGTCGAAGTGCTTGATCCAACGTGCTCCCGATGGAAAGTTCCAATTGCTTACCGCTTGAAAGCCAAATTGGTTGGTCAACTCCGGCAATGAGAACCAGCGGCGTTTGTTTGCGTAATCTGACCAAAATGCCAAATTGACATCGTAAGGAACAATTCCAGCATGCGGGGTCATCGCGCCCAAGTCACTGAAAGCACCGGTTTCGGCCAGCGTTTGCGGGAAAGGCCCCGCTTCCGTCGGCGGCACATAAAGCAACTTCTTAATTCGACCTTCTTGCATATTGGCAAAAAGTATTTCACGGTCCCGCGGGTCGTAGCCAAACGTCGTAATGCTGACATCACCGGTCAACCGTTGGAGCGGTTTTTGTCCTGGGGTGCCGTCGTTGTACGTAGCCCAGATGTGGCCCCGGACAAAATCACCAAACACATACCGGCCATAAAGCTGGGGTATGGCAGAGCCGCGATAGACCACCCCGCCCGTGATGCTGTTGCCCTGATTCGTCCCGTTGCCATGGGTGTATTCGAGCAGCGGATCGATGCCTGCAAATCCTGGCGGCGGAACGTAGTCAGCCGCATGCATGCCCTCCCGGTACGGCCAACCGTAATTTCCTCCCGGCGTAATCAAGCTGACTTCCTCGTACATGCCCTCACCCACGTCGCCGCAATAAATATCCCCATTCAACGGATCAATACAGAAGCGCCACGGATTGCGAAGGCCAATCGCGTAGAATTCCGTCCTCAACGCATTGGGATCAATGTCGAACCCTTGATAATTGGTCACGCCGATGAAAGGGTTGTCCGGCGGGATGTTGTAATTCGTCGTTACCGCAGGATTCGGGTTTGGCAGGAGGCTTCCTGGTCGCTTGTCAACATCGATCCTGATAATTCCTCCATGCAGTTTTCGATCCAGTGGTTGCCGGTTCGATACGATGGCGTCTGGAAGGAAGATTTCTTCGCCCAGAGAAACGTACAGATAACCGTCCGGGCCAAAGTGAACGTCGCCCGCGTTGTGCTCCTCGCTGGTATCGTACTGAGAGAAGATCACAACCTCCGATTGGGCGTCCGCGCTGTTCGGATTTTCGGGCAAAGTCTCAAACCGGGAAAGCTGATCATGCAGCGCATTTCCCGCACCCTCCGTGGTGGTTATCAAGGTTCGGTAGATGTAAAAGTAGCCGTTGCTCCTGTAAGCCGGGTGGAAATCCATGCCGAGCAGCCCAGTTTCGATGTATTCCGAACTGGTGTTCGTGGTCAAGTCCAGGAAGAGGGTTTTCGTGGGCGCCGCAAGATTGGTTACCACATAAACCCGGCCGGGCCGCTCCAAGATGAAGATCCGATTAGTCTCGCCCGGTGGGGAAACAATCCCAACCGGTTGCTCAAACACTAAGTCACCTAACGCGTTTCCCACGCCGTATCCCGATACCCCATAAGCATCAGGTAGGTTTAGCGTAGTGTTTACCTCTCGAACCAAGGGACCTGCGTTTCCCACCGAGAGCGAAGCCAAAAGAATGGCAACATAATTCCACACCACGTCCGTATGCCTCATAACCCGCTTAGTATAAAGTGCCTGCGATTGCCCGTCAAAAACTGCGACGGTAATTTGGCGATTGCGCCGCCGCCTGGATTGCGCACCGCCGAAAGCGGCTGGTTTTGAACTCCGTCCATGTTTTTTATCGGGTTGGTTTTACAACTGAACGCTGACAGATGCATCACTCACGTCTTGATCGTCGCCAAAGTTTCAGTTCGGACCAACCCCTAGACGGAGTCAGGCCAATGGCGGTTACAAATTAGTGTGGGATGGGGCTTCACTCATCCTAGCGATAATCCATCGCCCCGCCGTTGGCCCAGTGGAAAACGATCCGAGCCGCGTTCAGGATGGACAGCTTGCCGGGAACGAAACGGAGATTGCGAAATTCCTTCTTCGCGATCTGCCCTTCCCTTCAGCCTTCGCGCGTTGACCCGCTTCGCTTCGAATCTGCTGGACAACCTTTGAATGGGGTCGGGATAGTTTGCGGCCGGTGGCCGTCGAGTCACCGGCTTTGATTGCATGACCGAAAACCCCGCGCATCTTCCCGGCCAGCCGACGGAGCGGGCCGCTTTTCCGCCGGGGCTGAACAACGTTTTCGCGTTTCAAGCCTTCAACGCGCTTTCGTTCCAGATGGTGTTGAGCAGTCCGATGGTGCTTTACGCCAAAACGCTCGGGGCCAGCGCCACGGTGCTCGGTATCATCACCGGCATGACGGCGTTGCTGGTGATCTTTCAGATTCCGGCGACGCAGTACGTCCCGCGCGTCGGCTACAAACGGTTCGTCCTCGCCGGTTGGGGAACCCGGGTGATGTTCATCTTCGGCATGGTGCTGGTGCCGCTGACCGGAAGTTTTCTCAACCCCACCACGCGGCTTTCACTGATGCTATTGTTGTTGTTCGCCTTCAATCTGTCGCGCGGCATTTCCAGTTGCGCGTGGCTGCCGTGGATCACCTCGCTGCTGCCCGCGGCCATTCGCGGCAATTACCTGGCGCGGGAGGCGGCTTGCATCAGCGTCGCGAGCTTCAGCGCATTTCTGCTGGCGGCATTTGCGTTGGGGTGGGATCCACAACCGTGGCAGTTCGCCGTGCTCTTTCTGTTCAGCGCCATCATGGGCGTCCTGAGTCTCGTTTATCTCAAACGGGTTCCGGAAGGCGACACGCCGGAGCAGGTGCGCACCTCCACCACGCCGGTGCCGTGGCGCGAAATCATCGGCTATCCACCCTTCCAAAAGTTGCTGCGCATGAACGTGGCGTGGTCGGTGGCGGTGGGCGGGTTGACGACGTTCATCGTGGCGTTCTTGAAGACAGAAGTCGCCTTGCCCGAACGCAGCATCATGCTCGTTACTTCCGTGTCGTTTTTGGGTGGTTTGAGCAGTCTGTGGTTTTTGGGATCGCGGATTGATCTGCTCGGCAGCAAACCGGTCATCACCTTTTCACTGCTCGCCTGGCTTTTGATTTTAACGGGTTGGGTCTTGATCGCCGCGCACATTTTCCCGCCGGGCTGGCCGTTGCTGCTGGGGTTGCAATATTTCATGGGACTGGCGCTGGCGCTGGTCAACCTGTCCAACATGCGCCTCGCCATGGCGACGATCCCGGTCATGGGCCGCAGCCATTTCTTCGCGCTGTATTCGGTGATCGCCAGCTTGACGCTGGGAATGTCACCGATTTTCTGGGGCCTGTTCATCGACGCGCTGCAACCGCTGCACGTCGATTGGCGCGGCTTCGAGTGGAACCGTTTCAGCCTGTTTTTCACGGCGGTGGCCCTGATGTTTCTGGTGACATTGGCGCTCTGCCGTCGTCTGGATGAACCACAGGCGCGGACCATGGAGCATTTGTTGCGTGATGTTCTGGAACAATCCCCGCTGCGCGTCTGGTTTCGTTTATGGCCGCGGGGTTAGGAGCGCCGAATGTGAAACAGTGGATCGAACACAATCCGTTTTTCACGTATTACGGTTCAATAAAAACCGGCGTGCCGATGCTGACGAGCTTGACGAGATATTCCGCGTTCCAGTTGGCGAGCCGGAAACAGCCGTGCGATTCGGTGCGGCCCACTTCCTCCGGTCGCGGCGTGCCGTGGATGCCGTAGCCCGGCTTGTCGAGACTGATCCAAGCGGTGCCGACGGGGTTATTCGGACCGGCAGGCAGGACCAATTTTCGTCCGAGTTGCCGGGCTTCGGGCGACTCCGGGAAATTGTCGGGATCAAATGTGTAGTTGGGATTCTCCGCAGCATCGAGGACGTGCAATTCGCCAACAGGCCGTTTTTCAACGCTCCGGGCGATACTGCACGGGAAGTGCGCGAGCAGATTGGTGTGGTTGTCGAACACCTGAAGAGTTTTGCCGGCCAGATGAATTCGAACCAAGGCGGCTTTAATTCGCGCGGACAATTTTTCCACGTTGGGAATCTGCACCGTTGCTCCCGAGGGGAGGTTGATCCAGTTGACGTTCGGATTCAGGCGACGGATCAGGTTCGGGTGCGACTGCGCCCGCTCGGCGACCAACTCGAGAATGGTTTCGTAATCCAACCGATCCTGTTGCGATTTGGCGAGCCACGATGTCCCAAGTGGACGCAGACGGAGCAGGTCGTTGGTGGTAACGGTGTAGTTGACATAGGATGGCACGTCCAGCGTCAGCCGCGCGCGTGTGGCTTCGTCGAGTTCGCCGCTCGCCGGCAGATTTTCCCGTTGCTGGAAGGCGCGCAGCGCCGCCCGCGTTTGCAAACCGATCGCGCCGTCGATGGAGCCGGGCGAAATACTCTGTCGCGCCAGAGCCAGTTGCGCCTCGAAGACATTCTGAACTGGCCGGGCGGCGGGCGTCGGCGCAGTTGGCGGAACGTTGGTGCCCGTGACCACACGCGGAGCGGGTGCCGGCACTTTGACTGATGGCAGATTGGCTGGCTGAGGAGCGGGCAGAGCGGCCAAACCCGGAATGTTTTTTTGCTTCAACTGCGGTCCGGCCGTTTTCGCTGACGGCCAAAAAATCCACGCGACCGCCGCGGCGAGCAGGAGCAACAATAGCCAGAGGAACCCCCAGCCTCCTTTTTCTCGTGAATCGGGCAGTCGATATTTGATGTGTCGTCGCACAAGCTGTATTTAGGCACAAACTGCACCCGTTGCCGAAGAACGGACCGCGATCACCCGAACCACGGCCGACTCACCTGACAGCAAGGGCGGCATGGCCGAATCATACCCGGTCCTTTTGCGCGCGCAATGTTTTGAACGGCGACGTTGGTTGGTCTCTGGCCCGTCGGGCGGCGCCGCATCAGGTGCAGCGGCCAGCACCTATAGCATCCATGCCCGTAACAGTCCCGGCCCTGCCTTCCGAGAGTGTGAGGAGATCAAGCCGACGCTGTGACATTGCAACGGCGCGTTTGCTCGCACACCCTTGAGATTGGCGGTTACCTTTCCCCTTGCCGCCCTTTCGCCCTTTCCGCATTGTTTCGCGCAATGGTTGAGCACGCGATTTCAGATGGATTGAACAAGCCCGATGCCGCGTTGGAGATGACACTGCGGCCTTCGCTTTTTTCCGAATTTACCGGCCAGGCCAAGGTCAAGGAACGGCTGGAAATCGGAGTCGCCGCCGCCCGGCAACGCGGCGAAGCACTCGACCACATTCTGCTCAACGGCCCGCCCGGCCTCGGCAAAACCACCCTCGCCAACATCCTCGCAAAAGCGATGGGCGCGAACCTCAAAAGCACCAGCGGCCCCACCATCGAAAAAGCCGGCGATCTTGCCGGCCTCCTCACGAATCTCGAGGAAGGCGACGTGCTCTTCATCGACGAAATCCATCGCCTGCAAAAAACCATTGAAGAGTATTTGTATCCGGCGATGGAGGATTTCAAACTCGACATCATCATCGACCAAGGTCCGAATGCGCGCAGCGTACGCCTGAACCTGCCACGCTTCACCCTCATTGGCGCCACCACACGCAGCGGCCTGCTCACCGCTCCGCTCCTCACGCGCTTCGCCGTGCGCGAGCGACTGGACTACTACAACGCCGAACAGTTGCAAACGATCATTGTCCGCTCGGCACGGTTGTTGAATGTCGAAATTGATGAGGCTGGCGCGCACGAAATCGCCCGGCGCAGTCGCGGCACGCCGCGCATCGCCAATAATTTGCTTCGCCGTGTGCGCGACTATGCTCAAGTCAGACACGATGGCCGCATTACCGTCATCGTTGCTGACAAGGCGCTGGCGATGCTGGAAATTGATGAAAACGGTCTCGATGAAATGGACAAGCGCATCCTCGAAACCATCATCGTGAAATTCGGCGGCGGTCCGGTGGGAGTCAGCTCACTCTCGGTCGCTGTCGGTGAAGAACCGGACACGCTGGAGGAAGTCTATGAGCCGTATCTTATCATGGAAGGTTATCTCAACCGCACACCCCAAGGCCGCGTGGCCACGGAATTGAGTTACAAAAAACTGGGATTGAAGATGGCAAACGGGAAGCAGGCATCCCTCCTTTAGCAAGCGATCCAATAAATGTGAACGGGCTCACTTCGTTTCAATTACAAAAGTTGGTTGTTGTCGCCGATGTCATGCTGATTCTCGGTCTGGCATGCGGTATTGTAACGGCCGCGCCGCCCAACGTCGTGCTCATCATCACGGACGACCAGCGTTGGGACACTTTGAGTTACGCCGGAAGCCCGTATCTTAAGACGCCGAACATCGACCGTCTCGCCAACGAAGGCGCGCGTTTCAAGAACATGTTCTGCACCACGTCGCTGTGCTCCCCGAGCCGTGCGTCCATGTTGAGCGGTCTCTATGCGCACAGCCACAAAGTGCTGAACAACTTCACCGAGTATCCAACGAACTTCGCCAGCTTTCCAGAGCGTCTCCAGGCCCGTGGTTATGAAACCGCGTACATCGGCAAATGGCACATGGGCGAGAACAACGACGAAAAGCGGCCAGGCTTCGACTTCTGGCCTCGCACAAGGGGCAGGGGAAATACTACGACACCGAGTTCAACGTGAATGGCCGGCGTGGAGTTTTGGCCGGCTATTATACGACGCGCGTCACAGACCTGGCTGTGGATTTTCTCCGGCAGAGCCGCGCGCGGCCTTTTTGCCTCATCCTGGGCCACAAGGCGCCGCACAGCTTCTACTTTCCCGAACCCCGGTACTCGAACGTCTTCGACCAGGTGCGCATCGAGTATCCAGCGAGCGCGTTTCACCTCGACGACAAACCCGAATGGATCCGGCAACGGCTCAACACCTGGCACGGCATCTACGGCCCGCTTTTCGAGTGGCGCAAGAACTTTCCGGACTCCAGTCCGGAGGCGGTGAAGGATTTCGCGGCCATGACGCGTGCGTACTGGGGTACCATCCTGAGTGTGGACGACAGTGTGGGACGACTCTATGAGGCCTTGCGGGCCGCCGGTCAACTTGACAACACATTGTTCATATTCACCAGCGACAACGGGTTGCTCAACGGCGAGCATGGCATGGTGGACAAGCGAACCATGCACGAGCCAAGCATTCGCATCCCATTGCTGGTCCGTTACCCGCCGCTCGTTCCCACCAACGCGCCCCGGGTCATTGACCAAATGGTGCTGACCATTGATATGGCGACCAGCATCCTCGATATCTGCGGTGCGCAGCCGCTCAAAAACATCCACGGCAAATCCTGGAAACCGCTGCTTGGTGGCAAGACCCGCGGTTGGCGCAACTCTTGGTACTACGAATACAACTATGAAAAGCAGTTTCCCTACACGCCCAATGTGCGTGGTGTGCGCACGGACGAATGGAAGTACATGCATTACCCGACAGGCGACGGCAATCCCGATCGTCATCTGGCTGAACTGTATAACTTGAAGGACGACCCTGACGAAAATCACAATCTCATCAATGATCCGCGTTACGTCCGCAAATTGGAGGAACTGCGGAAGGAACTCGCCCGGCTCATCAAGGCGGCTGACGGTCTGCCGGACAGGATGCCGCTTGATGAGGGAATAAAATCCGCATTGCCAGAGAAATCAATTCGGTGAGGTGACGATTGCGGCGCGGATGCGAGCAACGGCAACGAGCGTATTGGCGCATGGTTGCAAGATCGACGGATGGCATCCCGTGGCTGAATAATCTCGATGTTGGGTCGTATCCGACACCAACGAGCCCGAAAACTTTTTCCGTCACCAGCCTGCTGATATAAACTATTTCATCGACTTCAAAAAAGTGATGAGGTCGGCGAGCTCCTGTTTGCTCAGTTGCGCGTCCAAGCCTTGCGGCATCACGGAGATTGTTCCCGGTCGCACGTCGGCGATGTCGGCCCGCGCGATGCGAGCCTCCGTGTCCGGCCCGGTCGCGAGCACGACCTCATCCGCCCCGTCTTTGCGCAGCACGCCGCTGAATTCGTCGCCCGACTTCTTGACGACCACCACCGGTTCGTAACTGCGCACGAAACTGGCGCTCGGATAGATCACCGCTTCGAGCAAATCACGCTCCGTCCGGATTTTTCCAATGCCGCCAAGACTTGGACCAATATGGCCGCCAACGTAACCGATCTCGTGGCAGGTGAGGCAGGCCGTTTTGGTGCTATTGAACACCAACTGCCCACGCCGGATGTCGCCGGTGAGCGATTTGAACTCAGCGAGCAGTTCTTCGAGATGAGCCCCCTGCTTGGCGGCGTCCACATCGAGCGTCGCGAAATACAACGCGGCGCTCTTTTGCGTGGGTTCGTGGAATTTGGCAAAGTGCGGCCTGAGTTGACTGGGGATGAGCGCCTTCGCGCTCTTCGATTCGCGCAATGCGGCGAGCAGCTTCCCTCCCAACGTGTCGTCACCGCCGCCGTCGAAAGCCTCGCACAGTTTGTTCAATTCTAGCGGCCCGGCGGACTTCACATTGTCGGTGAGCGTTGCAAGCTGCTCCGCCTCGAGCTTCGAATGTCCGAGCACGCCCGCGGCAGCGCTGCGAGTAATCGGCGGGTTGTCGCCGGCCAGGCGGGCGCGCAGGAAATCAAACTCAAGCGTATCAAGTGAAGCGCCGTTCGGCAATGCGACGAGCGCATCGAGTCGAAGTTGATCGGATTGTTTGGCGTCGCCTCCAATCGCCCGCAGCGCTGCGACGATGTTTGCATCGCTGTTCATGGTGCGGGCCGCGCGAACCGCGGAAGGCGTCGCACTGGAATTGTTTGACTTGAGGACCGACAATACGGCCGCCTTCCAGCTATCCGGTGGTGCTTTCAAACCGGCGCCGGCGATGGCATCCAAAGCAGCGACGCGCGTTTCGTCGCGGAAACCAGATTGTACGACGGCATCGGCAAGCAACTGTTGACCAGCCTCGGCGCGCGTGAGGATGCGGAGTTGGCTGTTCAATGCCATGCGTTCGGCATCGGCAAGTCCGGACGAAGTGAGACGTTCACGAAACCAGCCGGCGAGTTCGCCGCCCCAATCGGAGTGGCGACTGAGAATCCAGTTTGCGGTGCTGCTCAAGCGCTCGTCAGTTACGGTCAGGAACGGCACGACCTCCGTCGGTTTCAGGTCGCTGCCATCCATCTGGTCAAGGGCGATGAGCGCGGCACGCCGGACGTTTGGCTGGTCGGATTTCAGTCCGGCGCGAGTGGGTGTCGCGGCACCGATGTCGAGCAACGCACGAATCAGTGATTGTTCCAGTACGCGGTCCTTGCCCGAAACGGCGACCACACCCAGAAGCAAGGGCACGGAATCTTTATCGCCGAGCCGGCCCAAGCCCTCGGCGGCGGCTCTGGCGGCATGAGCCTCTCGCTCATCCGGTGACGAGCGGTAACGGGAAAGTACGCTGACAAACTTGGAACGATTTTTTTGCGGAGTAGTGAGGACGGATAGTTGCAAAGCGGCGGACGGATTTTTCAGGTCAAGACCCGGCGGCTTGACCAGTCGTGCATACGCCGTCGCGCGACTCTTGCCAGTCAACCGTGGCGCTCCCGATTTTCGTACCCGATAAATCGCTCCCAGCACATCCGGTTTCGCAAGCTGCGAACTCGGGCAACAAAGTTTGTACCAGCCGCCGGTGTCCACCACGAGCAAGCTGCCGTCGGCATCCGGCAAAACATCCGTCGGATGGAAATCCACGCTGTCGGACACCAGAAAATCGCTATCGGTGCTCGCGTAGGTTGCGCCATTCGGCTTGAGAATGTGGCGGGTCACTTTGTGGAGGTTGAAGCTCGTGGCGAAAAAGTTGTCGCGAAATCCGGCGCCAAAGACATCGCTTTCGTAACGGCAGAGCGCACATTCGGCAGCGGGGCCGGCTTCGTAGAACGGATGCATGAACTCGGGGCTGGCCCGCTTCACATTGCCGTCTTCGACGACATCGTGAATCTTGCCGAACACCGCGCCATAAACCGCGTGGCCAATGCCATCGCGAAATCCGGGCTGGCTGAAATCAATGAACGTACTTGTGAAGATGGCTTCACCCTCTGGTGTGAAGGCCACCTCCACCGGGTTGTCCATGCCGCCGTTCATGACGACATCCAGGCCCGAGCCATCGGGCCGCGCGCGGTAAATGTGCGCGGCCTTGTCTTTCAATGTGCGACCATTCCCGAGTTTGTGGGTCTGCTGTGAGAACGCGCCTTTCGTCCAGTAAATGAAACCGTCCGGGCCGAGGTAGGGTCCGTGAATGTCGTTCGCGCAACCGGTAAGCGTGCCGCCCTCGAACCATTCTTGGCGCACGTCGGCGATGCCGTCGCTGTTTGTGTCCTTGAAGCGCCAGATGCTGGGCGGCGCGGCGACATACACCCAGCCGTCATGCCAGAGACAACCTTGCGGGAACATCACTCTGTCGGCGAACACAACTGATTTGTCGAAGCGTCCGTCGCCGTTGGTGTCTTCGAGGCATAGCAGGCGGGCCGAAGGGTCCTTAAGTTGTTCCAAGGGCTTCGCGTTCGAGCCGGACGAATCGGTGACGAACAGTCGGCCTTGGTTGTCAAAGCTCGCGTTGACGGGACGTTGTAGAACGTTGGTGCCGGCGACCCGTTCGACCTCGAACCCGTCGGGCACAGTGAAGGTCTGGTCGGGAAACTTGAATTGAGCGGCGTGCGTGACAAGTGCAACGAATAACGTCAAGTTGGAAAAAAGTCGCAGTTTCATGCTTTGCTGACCAGTAAACCTCACCGACGGCAAAACGCAATGCACAAATCGAACCGAGAAAATAAATGGCGAGAACGACCAAATCCGGTTCGCTCTCTGCCGTTTTGGCGTACGCTCGAAAATCTGCCAGTCTTAACCTATAGCTTCAACCGATAAAAAACAGTCGTGTCGGTAGCCGGGACAATCACTTGGTACCATCCGTTTGTTATGATCACGCTATTGGTAACGTCCAGCCAAATGCCGGATATGAGATTTGTATTGGTTTGCAATTTGTAAACCGAAGCGTTGTTGGTTGGCCAGGACACCATCACGTTGCTGTCCGAAAGCCCAATGGTTAGCGACGGACGCGGCAGCAAACCATAAACATTCAGCCGGTTTGAAAACGTGGCGAGATAGACCTTTCCGTTTGCCACGCTGGAAGGACAGAACTTGGCGAAATTTCCGACGGAATCACGCGCGCTGATTTGTTCCGAATTCCAAAGTTCATTGGTGACGTTTTGTGCGTTATAGGCGCGCAGCATTCCCGGGCGCACCGCCTGGTTGGCGCTGCCGCCGAGTTGATGCGAGGCCCAGACGATCCCGGAGCCCGCGTTCGTGCCATTCGCCGAAAGCGCCAGAATCCCGCCCGGCGTGCCGCCGGGCGCCGCGGCAAGGCCTTTTGCGAAATTGGGCAGCAGAAACTTTCCCGCGACGCGATCGAATCTATATTGCCGCAGAAAGTCGGAGCCTGAAACCCAGACGTAACTATACGAACCGTCCGGACCGTCCCACCATACGGGCGAACCGAGGATTTGATGCGAGCCCGACATAACCTGGAAACTCTGGACGACGTTGGTGTCTGCATTGGCGTAGCTCAGACCACCCATGTTGTCCCGATCCACGAGGTAAAGCACGCCCTGCTTGCCGCCGGAGAAGGCCAGCGTGGTGCCGGGGATTAACAGCAGACCCGCCGAACCAAGGTCAATGTCTCCGCTCTCAAGCGTCGGATAATTGTAGGGCGTGAACCAACTCACGACGTCCAGGTTCGTTCCGTTGCGGGTGAGCTTGAGAAAACTTTCGCCGCGATTGATCGGGTCGCGAGGATCGCTCGGGGTCCCGACCGTTCCATTTCCCACAGACAGGAACAGATTTCCATCGGCGTCCGCCGAAACGCCTTGCCCGGCCATCCAAATGCCGCCTTCAATCCCGGTTGGCGTGGCATTGTACACGGCGACTTGGTTGAGATTGGTCGCATCGTAACCGACCAGCCAGCCATGATACGGTCGCCAATCGCAATGCGATGCCCAGGCGAAGTAAACGATGCCGTTGACCAGCGATAGCGCCGAACGCTGGTTTTGCTTTTGCGAATCAAAAGTAAGCACGTTGCTGACGCTACCCTCGCCGTCGCCTTGATAAGTGGCGGTGACAACCACCGGACTGTTGGGTTGCTCCGCCCCGGTGCGAAGGTCGAGCGCGTGGAGCCTTTGCACAAAATTGGTGCCGAATTCCTTGGTGCGGGCGAGCACGTAAATTGTCTGTGAAGCCGGATCAATCACCGGCGTACCCACGATGCCCATATTGCCGCTGAAATCTATGTAATTTCCACCGCAGGCACCGGTCATGTCCGTGTTCCTGGGCGCCACCGCGTTCGCATTGGTAAAGCTCACGTGCCAGTAAGGCGTGTTCGCGGTCGCGTCGTCCGCGTCAAAGGCATAAACCGAATCGTTGACCGTCGCAATATAGACAACGTTGTGTAGCCCCGTGGCGGGAATGTCCACGTTCGTCATCACCAGCGGTTGGGCATATATCTGGTCGTCCACTGTGCGCGTGAATACCAGACCGAATTGGTTCGAGTTGACGTTCGCGGTATTGAGAACGGTTTCTTGAAGATTGGCTCCGGTGCGCGAGAGATCGTTGTGTTGAGTAAGAACTGCGACATCAGCGCGGACCGTTGAAAACAAGCACGCCAGGAAAAAGGCCAGGATCAGGGGCTTCATAAGTCTTCAATGAATACCTCAAGCCTTTGGCAAACACAACCAGTTGTCTTATGCGAAGCGCGTTGACCTCGATCTTGGGTAATGTTCTTCCATCACTCCGTTGAAAATTGCTGACAACCACGTTGGAATCCATTTGACTCTCGCCGCTGTTTTATGCCCAAACGCACCGACATCCACAGCGTCCTCATCATCGGCGCCGGCCCGATCATCATCGGCCAGGCGTGTGAGTTTGACTATTCGGGGACGCAAGCCTGCAAGGCCCTCAAGGAAGAAGGCTACCGCGTCGTCCTCGTCAACTCCAACCCGGCCACAATTATGACCGACCCGGAGTTCGCCGACCGCACCTACATCGAACCCATCACCCCCGAGTGCGTGGAGAAAATCATCGTGCGCGAAAAAGAGGAAATGCGCAAAATGGGTGTCCCCATTGGCGCGGGGAGCGCACGCGGTCCGCGTGCAGTCGAAGGCGGCTCGCCTTCGACTTCCGTTCCCCACAAGTTGGTGCTGCTCCCAACGCTCGGTGGTCAGACGGCGCTCAACACCGCCATGGCTTTGCACAAAAGCGGCGTCCTGGAAAAGCACGGCGTTGAAATGATCGGCGCGAAACCTGAAGCGATCCACAAGGGCGAGGACCGTTTCGCCTTCAAGGAACTCATGTTGAGCATCGGCCTCGATGTGCCCATCTCCGGTGTCGCTCACAACATGGACGAAGCCCGCGCCGTGGCCGAAAAGATCGGACGCCTCCCGCTCATCATCCGGCCCGCGTTCACGCTCGGCGGCACGGGCGGCGGCATCGGTTACAACCGCGAAGAATTCGAGGAGATCGCCAAACGTGGCATCGAGCTTTCGCCCGTGAATGAAATTCTCATCGAAGAATCGTTGCTCGGTTGGAAGGAATACGAGATGGAAGTGATGCGCGACAAGGCCGACAACTGCGTCATCATCTGCTCCATCGAAAACTTCGACCCCATGGGCGTCCACACCGGTGATTCCATCACCGTTGCGCCCATCCAGACGCTGACCGACAAGGAATTTCAGATCATGCGCGACCAGAGCTTCGCCGTGAT
>PLJQ01000282.1 GCA_003140275.1 Limisphaerales bacterium | reverse complement strand
GTCCCAGCCGTTCCGATCGGCGTTCGGAATAATCGCGCATTTCGACCACGAACAATCGGCCGTTTTCATCAAAAGCCATTGCCACCGGACTGATCACCAACGGTTCAGCGGCCACGAGTTCAATGCGGAAGCCGGGTTTGACTTTGAAGGTTTTGAACGCGTTGGTGGCTTCGGTGGGCGGCACCCGCGGCAGGTCCTTGGGGCTGACCGTCAACTCATTGGTTGGGCCGGCCGACATCAATAACGACGGCCCGCACATAAGACTCACCAAAACAGACAGAAATTTCATAATCAGATTTCAGAGATTCGACAGCGCACACCGCAAGCGCAAGTGATTTTTTAGAAACTGAACAAAATGCATTTCCCGTTTGAATTCGACCGCCGCTTTCGCCAGAATCGCGAATCATCAAACACCAGCAAACGACTTCATGAACCCACATCGTCTCACCCGCCGTGAATTCCTCGCGTCCTCCGCGTTTTTAATCATGGCTGCGAAGATTCACGCCGTCGAACCCGACGTCGAAAAAGCCGGGCCGATCATCGACATCCACCAACACACCAACTACAGCGGGCGGACCGACGAGCAGTTGATTGCACACCAGCGCGCGATGGGCATCACGCAGACGATTCTGCTGCCGGCCGGAACACCCGTGGATCGCCCTTCGACCCACAACGGCAAATCCAACGGCCTCGCCGCCCAGTGCGGCGGTAACGAAACCGCGTTGTCGTTGCACAAGGCATTGCCGAAGGAATTTATTTTTGGCGCCAATGAAGTAACCGACCTGCCGGAAGCGCGAACCGAAATCGCAAAGTGTCTGAAACTCGGCGCGGTGATCATCGGTGAACAGAAGTTTGCCGTCGATTGCGATTCGCCGCACATCGAGATGGTTGCGGAACTGGCCCAGGAATATCGNNAGTGCCGGTGTTGCTTCATTTTCAATTTGAAACCTACAACCTGCGCTTCGAACGCTTCCACAAAATCCTGGAGAAATATCCAAAGGTCAATTTCATCGGTCACGCGCAAACCTGGTGGGCCAACATCGACAAAAATCACACCGACCAGTCTGTCCTGTATCCCAAAACCAAAGTCACACCCGGCGGACTGACCGACCGTTGGCTCACGCAATATCCCAACCTCTATGGCGATCTTTCCGCCGGCTCCGGCCTTAACGCTTTGCTCCGCGACGAAGACCACACCCGTGGCTTTCTGGAACGGCATCAGGACAAATTGCTTTACGGCAGTGATTGCAACGACACCATCGGACGCGGCCCCGGTTGTCAGGGTGCGCAAACCATTGTCGCCATCCGTCGCTTGTCAGCAAGCAAAGCGGTCGAACGAAAACTCCTCCACGAAAACGCGAAGAAGCTGTTTCGGCTTTGAAGGGGTGAAAGTGATTGGCAAAACCCATTTCCGAAAAGAAAGCTGGGTAGGGCGCGCACGGAGAGACGCACCTCACCTTCAAACGTCGGTCTATTCGGAAATCTATTCCGGCTATCGTTTTAGCCGGTCATTTCAAATTCTCATCGAACAGCCGGTAGGCGATCAGCCGCATTCCGTCCGGGAAATCGTGGCCGCAATCGGGATGTTCGACGCGGAGATTCTGCGGCACACCGTAAAGTTGATAAACCTGTGATGCCGCCCTGGCGATTTCGTCCACGCTGCGCCATCTAAAATTCGTGTCGCCAAGCGGCGCGTTGATGAAGACCGTCCGAGGTGCCAGTGCGCCGATCATCTCGTGAAAATCGAACGGGATGTCCGTCAGCCGCCCGCGATATTCGGCGAGCTTGAGCATGTAACGGGTTTGACACCAGCCGCGTTCAGGCTTCCAGTTTTCCGGGTCACCGCCGTAGTAATCGAGATAGGAATCGAGGCCGCAACTGGAAACAACCACCTTGATGCGCTGATCGAACACGGCAGTATAAACCGAATTGTGTCCACCCAGCGAATGGCCGATGGCGCCAAACTTTCCCTTCTTCACGCACGGCAGCGATTCAAGCAGGTCCAGGCCGCGCAGGTTGTCCCAAATCGCTTTCATCGTGCCGCTCCGATAACCGAGAGCCTTGAGGTCAGGCGCATAATTGGCCAGCAGCGGATAGGGCGGGGCCAGGCAAACATAGCCGCGCTGGACGAGTTCCACGCCGTATTCGTCGTGCGGACTCTGGCCAAGACCTACGACTATTTTCTGGCCGAGCGCATGGGTCTGATGCAGGCAAAGAATGGCGGGAAATTTTTTCCGTCCTCTTAATGCCTCTTTGGGGATGAGCAAATAAGCCGGCACGCGCGAATTGGGCTCCGAGGAATAGGTAATGAACCGTCGTACGTAAGAACCACAGTCCACTTCCTCCTCAATTTTAACGTCGAGCGGGCAACGTTTCTCTTTTCCCGGTAATGGTCCCATGACTTTCTGCATTCCCTCAAGGACGGCGGTGCGGCGCTTCTTCCAATCGGCCTTCGATTTGACGGGCGCGACTTCGCCCTTGCCGTTTTGATAAATCAACAGGTTGGTTCGCTCCAATCGTGGATAAGTTTGCGGCGTTTCGCCTGCGAGGACTGTGAACGAACTTAGCACCGCGAGAGCGACGGATAAATCGAACAACCCATTGGGTCGCCGAATCGGAACAGCAATGTGCGGTGTCATTGGGTAATGATTGATAACCGATTTTGCCCCGTCAATCTTCGCTTAGTCGCCTCGTTGCGTTACGCGGCCGCTGGTTCGCGAAGCCATTTGCGCAGTTTTTCCATGTCACCCGGCACGGTGCGCGAGGCGGCGAACAGCACGACGGCCAATATCGTGCACAGCAGGGGAATCAGGTACATCGCGCTGTGGAGACCGGCGGCCTTGAATTGTTCAGTCATGGCGGTGGCACTGGCGGCAGCCATTGCTTTCTTTGCAAAATGGTCGCTCAACATGCCGGTGAGCAGCGGCCCCAGACTCGCGCCGAGGACATACATTGCAAAAAAGTAGAGCGCCATCGCCGTTCCACGCAAGGCCGGCTCGATCACGTCCTGAATGGCGGCATAAACACACGAGTAATAAATGAACATCAACATCGACCCCGTGCCCATCAACAGCATGAAGCCGGCAATCGCTCCCGGCGGTTGCTCCAGCGCAAAGTAAATGCATGGGGCCGCTGCGAGCATCGTAATGGACGATAACAACAGCCGCCCATCGGCGCGCGTCCGGCTCCATCTGTCCGCCGCCCAACCGCCGCCCAGCAGACCGATGATTCCAACCGCGCCCAGCACGATGGACGAAACGTTGTTGGCCTCTTTCAATCCCATCAGATGATAACGCATGAGAAACGCGGTCAGAAACGAGTTGACCGCGTACATGTTGAAATTGTGCAAGGCGCCGGATACGATGATCCACATGATCGTCGGAATGCCGAGCACGACCGAGTAGGGCGACCCCGCCCGTTGCCGGCCCGCCGACGGGTGTTCCTCCGACGCGCCGCGGTGCGGTTCGGGAATTTTGAGCGCCAGGATCGCCAGGATTAATCCGGGAACGGCGGCAAAAAAGAAGGCTTTAGGCCACCCGTAAGCGTGCGCAATCATCCCGCTCAGCCGCATGCTCAGAAAAATACCGATGGGCAGACCGAGCATGAAAATCGACAGTGCGCCGCCGCGTTTGCGCGGCGGATACAAATCGCCGATCAATGAATTCGCCGCGGGCGCGCAGCTCGCTTCGCCCACGCCCACGCCCAGCCGGCTCACAAAAAGCGACGCAAAATTCCACGCCAGACCGGACGCGGCGGTGAGCACACTCCAGACGGTCACGCCGATGCTGAGAAGTTTGTTGCGGCTCCAGGAATCCGCCAGCCGGCCCAACGGCACGCCCACCGTCGCGTAAATCAGCGTGAACGCCGTGCCGAGCGTACCCATGGTCGTATCGCTGAGCACCCACTCTTTGCGGATGGGTTCGGTGACGGCGGCCAGGATTTGCCGGTCGTAAAAATTCATCGCGTTGATGCCGAACAAAATCCACAGCGCGAACGACGCCCCTTTCGATTCCTTGCTCATAAAGTCCCTCCGCCATTATTTTTGCTGCGATTGAATTCAACGGCGCTAATGAGTGGAGGCGATGCCACAGTGACAGCGGGTGGCGATATTAGATGGCTTTTCATAAAACAAAAACAGCGGTTCGACAGTAGTGGCACGGGCTGGAGATTGCCGCGCAATTGCCGGAGCGTCAACTCCAACGACCGGTAGATAGTGTTACAGCTTGTAGTCGACGACGAAGCGGACAGAACGCGCTGAATTGCTTGGGAAATCCGCCGATCCATAAATCTCAAGGTAGGGCGCGTCCCTCCGGGCGCGCCGTTTTCAGCCAACCAGACGGCGGCGCGCACGGAGTGAGACTGTCTCAAAACTTGAACATATTTTTTGCGGCGGCGTCAGAGAACGCATGGCATCACCGATCGCTCCTGACTACGGACAACAGTTTTTGTTTCCACCCGTGCTGGAGGACTGGGTGGCGGCGGATCATCCCGCGCGTTTCCTGCGCGAGTTTGTCGATCAACTGGATCTCGCTGGGCTGGGTTTTGCGATGCCGGTGGCCGTGGAGGGCCGCCCGCCTTTCCATCCGAGCCTGCTCCTGAAAATCTGGCTCTACGGTTACTACCACCGCATCTGTTCGACGCGCAAACTGGAGGTGGCCTGTCGCGAAGCACTCTCGCTCCTGTGGCTCACCGGCCTGATCCAGCCCGATCACAACTCGCTCTGGCGCTTCTGGCGGGACAACCCAAAAGCCCTGCGCCACATCTTCAAGCAAACCGTGCAAGTGGCTGTGCGCACCGGGGCCGTCGGCTTGGCCCTGCAAGCTTTGGACGGCACCAAGATTCAAGCCGCAGCGAGCACCCCCCAAGGTTGGAGCCAGGAGTATATGGAGAAATTGCTGGCCCAATTAGACGGCGTCCTGGACGACCTCGAACTCAAAGTGGTGGCTGAGAACGCGGACGTGGAACAACCCGGCTACCGCCTGCCCGTCGGCCTGGCCGAACGGCAAGCCCTGCGCGAACAAATCCAAACCGGCCTGGCCCAACTCCAAGCTGACGGTCGTAAGTCCTATCACCCGGTGGAACCGGAAGCCCGGCGCATGAAACTCGGCGACACCAATCGCTACGCCTACAACGCCCAGGCGATCGCCGATGCCCAGGAAGGAGTCCTCGTGGCCTGTGCGGCTACCCGACAGGAAAATGATCACGGCCAACTCGTGCCGATGATTCAGCAAGCCCGCGAAAATGTGGGGGTGGCCGCCCAAGCCCCCGTCACGCTGGCCGACACCGGCTACGGCGCGGGCGCGGATTTAGCCGCCGCCGCCCAACACGGAATGGCCGTGCTGGTGCCGCCCGCCGAAGGGACGCCCGCTAAAGACAACCCCTACGCCACCCAACACTTTGCCTACGATCCGCAACTCCACACCGTTACCTGTCCGCAAAACCGGATGCTGGATCCGGAAGGCCACACCACCAAAGACGGCGTAAGAGTTTAACGCTTTCGCTGCCACCACCGTGACTGTCCCGTGCGGTCTCAATGCACCCGCGATCCCAAAGGCCGGCAGCTCGAAGTGCGCCCGCACACCGCCGTGGTGCAAGCCATGCGCCAACAGTTGCAAGGGCTGGCGAGCCGGGCCCAAATGCGGCAGCGGAGCACAATCATCGAACCGCGCTTTGGCCAGCTCAAAGCCCACGACGGCTTCCGGCGCTGGACGGTCTGGGGTCTGGAGGGTGTCAAAACGCAATGGTCACTGCTCTGTACAACGTTAAATCTGCGCGTGCTCTACGGTCGGTGGCGAGTGGGCCGTGGGCCAGCAGCGACGAATCCGGCGGCGCAGGCGATCCCGATGGCAAAAGGAACAACGTTGCTCCTCCGCACGCGGCTTTGGGCTGCGTGCGCGTGGGAAAATGTATCCGGTTTGAGAAGCGTGTGGAATAGCCAGCCGCGAATTCGACGCGCGGCAGTCTTTGCTCAGGAATTATGAAAAACCTTTTGAGACAGTCTCGGAGTGACGCGCCCTACCACCGCACGTAGTTCGCGGCCGTGTTGCCTGGTCGCAAACCGTGGGTTTCTCCTTACGTCGGCGGGTGCTTATCCAACGGGCTGCTACGGCGCCAGCCGCGCGCGGAAGAACTGGTTTTGGTCCGTGCCCAGCGGCATCGACACGTCCAGTCCGAATGGCGGCAAGGTGTTGGTTTGAACCGGCGTCCAAGCCGCAAGATCAGCCGATCCCTCCACGACCACGTTGCTCCCGGACGGGCCGATCAACCGCATCTGGAAAAAGTCGTTGGAGATTGACAGGCCGAGACCGATGTCGAATTGGAGAACCGGCGTGCCTTTGGTGATCCGGTAGTTGTACGTATCGGCCACATAGAGGTTGCCAGCGCTGTTCACCGCCACGCCGGAAGGGAGGCCGAAGCGCGCCGCGCTTCCGGTGCCATCATCACTGCCACTCAGCCCGGCGCTGCCCGCCAGCGTCGTTACAGACCCGCCGGGCGTGATCTTCCGAATCGTTTGGTTGTATGTATCCGCCACATAGAGGTTGTTTGCAAGGTCCACCGCAACGCTATAGGGCCGGTTGAACCGCGCCGCGCTTCCGGTGCCATCATCACTGCCACTCAACCCGGCATTGCCCGCCAGTGTCGTCACCTCTCCGCTGGGCGTGACCTTCCGAATCGATTTGTTAAGATAATCCGCCACATAGAGGTTGTTTGCGCGGTCCACCGCCACGCCTTTGGGGAGGTTGAAGCGTGCCGCGCTCCCGGTCCCGTCTTTTGTGCCAGGAGTTTTTGCGATTCCGGCCAGCGTCGTGACTACCCAGTTCGTCCCAACCGGCGTCACTTGCCGAATCGTGTCGTTGTCTGAATCTGCCACATAGACGTTGCCATTGGTGTCCACCGCCACGCCGGTGGGGTTGTTGAACCGTGCAGCGCTCCCGGGGCCGTCGTTAGTGCCCTGTTGCCTAGCGCTGCCGGCCAGCGTCGTCACCGCTCCGACGGACGTGATCTTCCGTATCGTGTCGTTGCCCGAATCCGCCACATAGACGTTGCCAATCGTGTCCACCGCCACGCCGACGGGTAAGTAGAACCGCGCAGCGCTCCCGGTGCCGTCATTCGTGCCACTCGGCCCCGCGCTACCTGCCAGCGTTGTCACCGCTCCGGCGGACGTGATCTTCCGTATCGTGTTGTTGAATGTATCCGCCACATAGACATTGCCGTCACTGTCCACTACCACGCCGAAGGCGCGGTTGAACTGTGCGGCGCTCCCGGTGCCGTCATTGGTACCGGAAGTTCCGGGCAAGCCGGCGAAGTTGGTAAAGGCGTAAGGCGTGTAAATTGATTGCGCGCGGGTTTGGGTGGTCACCGCCAGCACAAGTAGTGCGAGTGCCAATAGTCTGTAATTCCTGCTCTGCATAGATTACTCGATCAAACTCGCTGAGTAGTCTCGTAGAAAGGCCGCTGAGTAAGAATGACGACAGCTAATGTAGAAGTAGGGGAGTGAATTGCAAGCGTAATTGTAAAGAAAAGCATTGGCGATTGTGAGCAATGCGTCCGTCGCTCCGCGTTTTGCGCCTAACTTCCAGCTTTGCGGATGGCTGCGGTTTTGGTTTCATCGCGCCATGTCGAAGGCTTCACTTTCCGAGATCGTTCGCCACTGCGACCGGCTGCTTCGCACCGACAAAGTTGTTGACTACGACGGCGCGGTAAATGGATTGCAGGTGGAAAATCGCGGCCAGGTCACGCGGATTGCCGCCACCGTCGATGCCAGCCGGGCGACTATCAAGCTCGCCATCGCTGCCAAGGCGGACTTGCTGATTGTGCATCACGGACTTTTTTGGAGCGCGACGCATCCCTGGACGGGCAGGCGTTACGAAATGCTGCGGTTGCTTTTGGAAAACAACCTCGCGGTTTACAGCTCGCACCTGCCGCTCGATGCTCATCCCGCGCTGGGCAACAACGCGTTGCTTTGCGCCGCACTCGGTTTCAAAAAACTTCGTCCGTTCTTTCCGAGCCATGGGCAGACGATTGGTTTTCAAACGATCACTAATATTTCCCGCGACGAACTCGCGTCGCGACTCGCGTGCGCGACGGGCGCGAAACCGCGCCTGATTCCCGGCGGACCGAAGATTTGTCGTCGCATCGGTGTTGTGACCGGCGGCGCGGGCGGTGACTTGAGAATCGCCGCCGCTGAAGGCGTGGACACGTTTATTACCGGAGAAGGGCCGCATTGGACGTACGCCGTGGCGGAAGAACTCGGTCTCAACGTTTTTTACGGCGGCCATTATGCGACGGAGACGTTCGGCGTGAAGGCGCTGGCGGCGGCGCTGGCCAGAAAGTTCAAAGTTTCGTGGACGTTTGTGGATCACACTACTGGTCTTTGAACTTCGTTTCAGAGTGCGCGCAGTTGAGTTGCGACAGGACGCGTTCGGCGATTCTCAGCGCAGAGGAAAAAGCTTTTGTTCGGGTATTTGATTAGTTTTACGTCTGTCTCGTGCTGGCCAGCGGTTGAACTTCGTTTCCAAAACACTGTCAATTTGCCACGCGACGGACAATGATTCTCCCTCTCTTGGAGGAGAGGGACGAGGTGAGGACGAGCGTTCCTCAAANNCCCTCACCTTGATCCTCTCCCCTGGAAGAGGAAAAAACTTTTGCGTACACCTTTGAAAGTTTTCTCGTCTCGCTTTACCATCACCGACTGCTGGACTTCGTTTCCAAAGCACGGTCAATTTGCCTCGCGACGGACGATGACTGCCTCCGGCTTTGCAGGAGACACTATCCGCTCAAACAATTTGCGATACAGCGCGCCGACATTGGTCCAGGATTGCTCTTGCACAACGCGGCGGGAATTGCGGCGAATCTCTTCAAACCAGGAGTCCGGTTTCTCTGAAAACTCAACCAGACAGCGGCGGAGACCCTCAACATTTTCAGGTGGAAACATCAGCCCCAGATTGTGCTTCCTGACCACTTCTCCGATGTAATATTGGTCAGAGACAATGATGGCTTTGCCGTATTCAATTGCCTTCATCAGATTACCGCTGGTCACAGCGAAACCCTGGCGGTAAGGAAGCACTATGCCATCACAAGCGGAAAAGAACTGCGCCATCTCCTCTTCCGAAACGAATCTTGGGATCACATGCAGGTCGTTGCCCCAGCCTTTTTCCTTTAGACGATCGGTGGGGCCCCAGGAGTCTCCATAGACGCCGCCGGTCTGGCCAACGACATAAACCATGAATTTTGGGTCCAAACCGTCCATGGCACTGAACAGACTGTCTGCACCCTTGGCCTGGCTGACTACTCCAAAAAGCAAAAGCATTCTCCTGTCCGTGAGAATGCCAAGGGCTTTTCTGGCATCGGCCTGGGATTGTGCGCCGACCAATTCTTGGTGCCCTTCAGGGATGAGATGCAGCGTAGAATAATGATCGACTTTAAATAGTCGTGCTACGTGGATATTGTCACAGGTGATTTCGCAATAGCGGGGCAACCACCTGACTGCGGCCTCATTGAGCCAAGCCCGGATCTTGGCGGACCGAGAGTTTCCCGCCGCCATCCGGAACATATAGGGTATCATCCCAACGGTCGGGATTCGCCGCTTGGAAACATGGTTAAGCCAGGCCATGAAGAGGAAAATCCACGGCTCGACATGTGAAACATACAACACATCCGCGCCTTTTTGGCGGGCGTACTGGAAGGCAGCGCGCTTGACCAGGAACGGTTCAACGGCGTGGGTCCAATAAGGACCAAGTTTTTGTTTCCAATCAAGCCAGCGCTGCCTTTTCCTGGGCGCTTGCAACTCAAATACACTCACATAATCAAAAGCGCATGAGTTTGGATCGGCGGGGAAGGATGAGGGAAATCCCATCACAGTAACCTTGAGACCTTGGGATGCCATTCCATTGGCGCACATTCGGGTTCGATGTGGCGCGTCCGCCAGATAAGTCAGTCCCGGGCTGCAGAAAACAACCTTCATAGAATTATGGCCAATGCTCTATCCTCCGCGGTGGATTCCGCCCGAGAAAATGCTGTTTCGGCAACGCGGTGTTCTCATGTCAGCGCGCCGGTTGGAAACGCCTCGCGGTGCCATGCGAGCGTTTTTTGAATCCCTTCATCAAGACTTACTTTGGGCGTCCAACCGTATTTGTCCCGCGCCTTGTCGATATTGAGGGAAATGTTGAAATTAATTGCGGGCTTCGAGGTGTCAAACCGGACCGAGAGCGGCTTGCCGGAGAAAAGAATTATCTTTTTCACCAAGTCTCCGATGGCGACCGATGAACCGCAGCCGAGATTGATCAACTCGAACCGGTCGGTTTGCCGGGCGAGGACCAGTTCGACGAAATCCGCCAAGTCCGACACATACAACAGGTCCCGCGTCTCGGCCCCATCGCCCCAGACGGTGACCGTTCCTTCGCTGGTCAAAACCTTTGTGACCGTGGCGCCGAAGACGTGGGAACGTTCCAGATCGTATTTGTCGTGCGGGCCGTAAATGTTGGAATGCCGGATGGCCGTGTAACGAGTGGCCCCAATGCGGGAGTAAAACTCGCACATCTTCTCAATATAAACCTTCGTCCAGCCGGCGCCGAAGTATTTGTCGATGATCCGGTGATCGAAATCCTCCTCGCGAACCGGCTGCGCCTGCGGCGAATACATTGCGGTGCAACTGAAGAAGACCACGTGCTTGACCCCGTGGGCGAAGCAGGCCCGGAACAGCAAGCTGTTCATCACGGCGTTGTCGGTGACGTGGATGTAGGGACGTGAGACAATATCCTTGGCCCCTGAGGTGACGGCCGCCGCCTGAATGACCACATCCACGCCGCGGACGGCCAAATCCACCTGTTCTGGATGGGTCAGATCAACCCGCCTTAGAGAAATTCGGCGATCAGCCGCCAACGATGCCGCCGGTTCCGTTTTGAGAAAGGTGCCGCACACCTCCAGGTCGTCACGCTTGGCCAGTCTTTTAATCATGTTGCGACCGATGAAACCGGTCGCACCGCAGATGAGAATTTTCTGGCGAGACATGGCGAAGATAATGATGGCGGATTAGCGGCGGGCAACGAAGAATTCGGTGGCCGCGTATATTTTGGCCGCTCGCGCAAGGTGTTCCGCAGGCAAGGGAGCGCGCCCGCCGGCAGCGGCGTTTTCGCGCACATGCGCATCGGTGAGCATGCCGGGAATTACCGTGGACACGGCGTCGAAAGACAAGCAAAAACGCAAGGCCTGTTGCGCCGGCGTGTCGGCCGGGTTCGCGGCGAAAAGGAACTCGAAAGCATTCTTGGCCTGCTGCCAGCGCTCGACTTGCCGGGCAGGCCAGCGGCGGCGGTGGTCCATCGGGTCGAAGTCGTCGGCGCTGGAATATTGTCCAGTAAGAAAACCAAAGCACAGCGGCGTTCGGACGATGACGCCCGCGCGACGGCGACGGCACAAATCAAACAGCCCGTTCTTCACCGCGCGCTGATCGGTGAGGTTGAAATTGATCTGCAAACAGGGAGCGTTGAATTCCCCGACCGCGACGAGCGCTTCTTCTGGCGAACGCGCGGAAAATCCCCACGCGCGAATCCTGCCCGCTTTGCGAAATTCTTCCATGAGGCTGAGAATTTCGGGCTGTTCGCGCAACAACTTCACGGGCGGGCTGTGAAGCTGATACAAATCAACGTAGTCAGTGCGCAGACGACGCAGACTTTTTTCCAGCGCGTTCCGCAAGTGCCTCGGCGAGAAGTCCTGTTTCACCGCATCCACAAAGCCACCTTTGGATGCGATGACCACCTGGTCGCGGCAATCTCCGAAAACCTCACCCAGCAATTCTTCGCTGTGGCCGAAGCCGTAGAGATCGGAGGTATCGAAGAAATTGATGCCTGCGTCCAGCGCGCAGCGCAGCGCAGCGCGGGAAGTTTCGTCGCTGGTGGGGCCGTAGGAAATCGCGCCTCCGGTGTCGCCGCCGAGTCCCCAGGTGCCGAAACCGATTTCCGAAACTCGCAGTCCCGTGTCCCCGAGCGCCCGATAGTTCATCAGTAGATGCCGGCGATCTGCGGCTCAGCCTGGCGATGGGCGTAGAGGTAGGCGCCCTTCTTGTTGCCGTACCAGATGACTTCGCGGCAGAAGTCCTCCCACTTCCAGTAGGCTTGCGACGTGCGGTCGATGTGGTAGGTGATGGGCTTGTCAATCAACGGTACCTGCTCGCCGCGCAACACGCCGCGATAAAATTCCCAGACGTTATAGCGGAGTGTTACGTCCAGGTCTCCGGTCTGGAACGGCAGTTTGAGCAGGCTGCGGTTCAGTCGGACGGCGTCCTCAAACATCGGATCGAGCGAGGCGAATTCATTGCCGAGCGTGCGGCGCAGGACTTTGAGCGCCTCATTGTAAAAGGCTTCGACTTTGTTGTCCGCAATGAGGTGGATGAGAATCAATTCGTCGGCGGGCCAGAAGATGTCCAGATATTCCTTGGAATGGCAGTATTCCGCGCCGCCGTTCTGAATGTCGCGCGCCTTGTCAAAGAAAAACTCGCGGATGTATTTTAGCGTGGGATACGCGCTCAAATCGCCTTCGCCGAAAGCATCAAGGATTTCTGCATAGGGAACGCCGGCCACCTCGTGCGCGAGAATGATGGGAATTTGGAAGACCTTGTCGAAATGCAGCAGCGCCGTCATCCAGCAATACGCGCGCGTCTTCACCCAGTCTTCACGCGGCATGGAGTCGGTGGCGATGACGAGTTGCTGCTTCTCCAGAATTTCGTTGTCCGCGTCCGTCAGCGAGCCGTGAATGTTGATGATGTCGGACTCGATCGTGACAATGCCGTGTTTGCGCAGGTATTCGGGGTCGCCCATCTCGGCGTTGGGAAGGATGGAACAGTTGTTGAACTGGATTCGATTGTGCTGGCCGTTCTCAATGACGGTGGCGATGCCGGTCTTGAAAGATTGATAGGTTTCGCCGGGCAGGCCGAGGATGAGGTCCGTGTAGGTTTCCACACGGTCGCGCGTGAACCGGCGTTGCAATTCCTGATATGAATCCAGTGAAATGTTTTCGCGTTTGATGTTTTTTAGGGTGGCCTTGTCCACGGACTGCATGGCGATGGTGACCCCCTTGTTGAGACCGCTGTCCGAGAGGATTTTTTGCACCTGATAAGCGCGCTCCGTGGCGTTCTTGGTGTTCTGAACCGAAAGCGCGCTGGGAAATCCCCTTTGCCGCTTCACATCCGCCACATACTGGGCGATGTCCACGTCGCGCGGCAGGATGCCAAAATTGGCGTCGCAGCAGAAAACGAAATCAATTTTCTTCTCGGCAAACCAATCAGCCTCGTGCTTGAGGCGGTCAAGATGGAACTGATACACGCGACTCTGGGTGGACGAACCCCAGTCGCAAAATGTGCAGGAGAAAGGACAACCGCGATTGGTTTCCCAGAGCGCGATCCATTTCTGATTTGGGTTGGCCTTCATCACCGGCTCAAACGCGCGGGTGAGAAACGGCGACGGGACGGCGTTGATATCCTTGATGCGTTCGCCTTTGGGTTTGTGGTGGAATGTGCCGTCGGGCGTTCGATAGCTGATGCCAGACAACTGGCTCCAATCTTTGGATTTCCAGGCCATCACGATTTCGAGCGCGATGCGTTCGCCTTCGCCATGCACGGCGAGATCCATGAACGGGTGATCACGGAGAAACGCTTCGGCCCGGTCCGGCACTTGCGGGCCGCCGAAGACGATACCGACGTTCGGGTGCTTCGCGCGCAATCGGCGCGCGATTTCCGAGGAGATGCGAATGTTCCAAACGTAGGTGCTGAAAAAAACCAGGTCGGCCGCCGCCAGTTGATCAACTGCTTCGTCCACGCGCACGCGCGAAAAAATGGGCAATAAAAACCGCAACGATTCCGGTGCCGGATGGTGCTGGGTGACGTAGGCTTGGAGCAACCCCACCGAGTACGGCAGGTAGGATTGGCCGGAAAAGCTGTTATTGATCTGCACCAAACCAATGTTCAGGGCAGACCTCATCGGCGTTTCCTCATGTACGGCGTCGTTTGCCATAGGCGCAATGTCGCTATTAGCTAGTGTGTTGTAACAGGAACACGCTCACAATCTGCAGAAACACGGGAGACTGTGAAGCCTGCCTAGTTGAAGACTAGCACAATCAGACGGCTGAAAGCAAACATTAAAGCGGGCGTTTTAGATGGCCTGGCCCTGTTTGACCGCCGTTTCCATTCGGCTCATGCCCCACTGCTAGGGCGCGCCACGCCTGAC
This sequence comes from Limisphaerales bacterium, assembly GCA_003140275.1. Taxonomy (GTDB): domain Bacteria; phylum Verrucomicrobiota; class Verrucomicrobiia; order Limisphaerales; family PALSA-1396; genus PALSA-1396. The sequence continues at coordinate 6,293 of PLJQ01000282.1, read as the reverse complement.
TCGCGGCGATACCATTCCAACGTCCGTCGCAGCCCCTCGGTCAGCTTTGTGCGCGGATGCCAGTTCAGTTCTTTTGCCGCGCGGGCGATGCTGATACGCCGCCTCGGGATGGTAGTCGGCTTGGAGAAGTCGAACTGAATCCGCGCTTCGGCGAAACCGTCGAGTGCCACAAGGTTTTCGACCACCTGCCGGATGGTGTGGCTCTCGCCGGTGCCGATGTTGAACGCGGCGTATCCGTCCAGCCGCACCGCGGACAAAAGAGCCTCGACGACATCCTCCACAAATACCAGATCACGCTCCTCGTCGCCGGTACCCCAGACTTCCAGTGGATCCGAACGTTCCACCACCTTGCGCACCAGCGCTGGCACCACGTGGCAAGTGGCGAGGTCGAAATCATCCTGCGGTCCGTAAATGGCGCTGGGTCGCACGACAATCGTGCTTAACCTTGGAGTCACCCGGTCCGCATAGATGCGGCAAAGGACTTCACTGAATCGCTTGAACCAGCCGACGGCGTGATACTTTTCGAACGGCTCGTCGCGCAACAGATCCTCTTCGACAGTCGGGCGGTCTCTGGTAGGCGGATAAGCCGTGGTGCTGCCGAGCCAGATGAATTTCTCTACGTCTGCAACATGTGCGGCGGCCAGCAAATTCGCATCCATGAAAAAATTCTCAAGGAACTCCACCCCACCGTCGCGGTTGAAACCGTCGGCGTTGGTACCTCGTGCGGCGCAATGGAAAACCCACCGTTGCCCGGTTACGGCGCGGGCACAGTCCTCCGGCCGCGTCAGGTCGCAGACCAGATAGTCCACGGCAGGGTAGGCAGAAGCGGGCTGCTTGCGGTGGACAGTGGCACGGACATGGGCGCCAAGGTGGGTCAGTGCGGCGACGAGATTCGCGCCTACCAAGCCCGTGGCGCCAGTCACTAGCACGGGTCGGTCGCGAAAGCCGCCACGCAACTCGTCGGTGAAGGTAAAGTTCATCAGTAGATTTTGCGTGGCGGCGCACTGCCGCTACAGTGCTCACAAGCTGTTGAGCAGGGCGCAAAGATCGGCAATCTTGTCTTTTTCCAAGTCCGGGTAGTTGCCAAGGTAAAACCCGTAGAAATGCACGTGATCCACTTTCGGATATTTCTCGAACTCGCGATCGGGAATGATGCCCTTCAGATACGGCTGGCGAAGTTGATTGCCGCCGCCCGACATGCCGCGTCGGAATTCCACGCCATGCTCCCGCAACGCGCGCATCACCCGGTCGCACAACGGGGCATCCGACTGGCGCAGCAGCAGCGTGAAGGCGTAGTTGCAACTGCCCTCCGTGTTGAAGTCCGTGAAATATTTTTCCGAATCGAGCTGGCTGAGAAACAGCTTCAAGTTTTCGCGGCGGATCACGTTGTTCGTGTCGAGCCGTTTGAGCTGGCATCGACCGATCACAGCATTGATCTCTGTGCTACGGAAGTTGTAAGCCGCGTGGCTGAAGATAAAATCCGGGTTAAGGTCAGAGTGCTTTTCCTTGTAGGAGCGGCGCAACTCCTCCGAATCCGACTCCCGCACCATGCCGTGGGCGCGCAGCATCCGCAGCCGCTCGTAAAGTTCCGGATCATCGGTCGAAATCACACCACCCTCGATCGTGCTCATGTGGTGCGCATAATAGAATGAGAAGTCCGACATCCAGCCGAATCCTCCCAACTTTCGTCCCTTGAATGTGGCGCCGTGGGATTCGCATACGTCCTCAATCAACGGGATTCCACGTGTCTGAAGTTCGTCGAGCAGTTTTTGGGTCAGCGCGTTGTAACCGAGAACGTGCGTGAGGAACACTGCCTTGGTTCGGGGCGTGATCTTCCGCAGAATTTCGTCCGTGTCCATGCCGAGCGAACGTAAATCAATGTCCGCGAACACCGGTGTGTGGCCGCTCTGGATCACGGAGGCAATGTCCGAAACCCAAGTCAAGGGCGGCACGATGATTTCGCCTGAGCCGCGCAAAATCTTCAGCGCCGTCATGCTCAAGAGATTGGCGGAGGAGCCGGAGTTGACGAAGACGCTGTGTTTCACGCCCAGCCATTCCGACCACTCCTTCTCGAACGCACGGACCTGCCGTGACTGGGTCAAAATCGGGTTGTCCTGGCGCAGGAATTCAATCACCGCGTCCAGGTCCTCGCGTGCGATGTTGTTTTTCATGAGCGGCCAGTCGAGCTTGGCCGTGCGAGTCGGGGTTGTCGGTGTGCTCATGCTTTAGAACGGTCCTTTAAATTCAACAGCGATCAAATCGGCGCGTTCCTCGGGCAGCCAGTCCGTTTGGTCGCTGCGCACCAGGTTGTACGCCGCCGAGGCGATGCTCCGGGGGTTGGGATAGAAATGCGCCTCCAGACTCGGTGTCGTGGGGCAGGTGACCGGCGCAAAGCCCATTCGCCGGATGCGAATGTCCGCTTGCCCCTCAAACCGCACGGCCACACACGCGGCGATCTCCGCGCTGGCTCCGCAGGTCGTCCAGCCGTTGTCCACCACGACCAGTCGGCGCGTCTTGCGGACTGATTCAACAATCGTCTCGAGGTCCAGCGGACTGAGCCAGATCGGATCAATCACCTCCGCGTGGATGCCGACCGTTTCCAGGTAGCGTTGCGCGCGCAAACATTCGATCTGCATGTAAGAAATCCCAACCAGCGTCACGTCATTGCCGTGGGCCGTGATCCGCGCCTTGCCGGGCGCGACCACGTAGGACTCTTCAGGCACGGGGCCTTTTTGCGAATGCACCAGACGATGCTCAATGAACAGAATCGGGTTATCATCGCGAATCGCGGCGATCAGACATCCCTTGGCGTCGTAAGGCGTGGTCGGCGCGACAACCTTTAGACCGGGCACGTGCATAAAAAAGGCGTGCAAGGCCTGCGAGTGCTGCGCGCCCTGTCCCCAACTGCGGCCAATCATCGAGCGCACCACCAGCGGCACCGACACCTGCCCGCCATACATGTAGCGGCTCTTGGCAGCGATATTAATGAGCTGGTTCATTGCCAGCAGCAGAAAATCCATGCGGATGTGAACATGCACCGGTCGAAGCCCGGCCAGCGCCATGCCAATGGCCGCGCCCGTCATCGCGTCTTCCGAGAGCGGTGTGCCAAACACGCGTTCCGGGCCATATTTCTGTGGCAGGCCACGCGTGGTGCCGAGAATCGCTTTCGGATCATCCACATCGAGTCCGAAGACGAGCACCGATGGATCGCGCGCCATCTCCTGATCGGTCGCCTCGCGCAGCGCTTCCACAAAACTTAACGTGCGCCCGGGGGGCGCGGCTGAACTTGTCCCAGGCCCGGATCGTGTCGAGGACACGACGATCGGCACGGATTCTTTGAATGTATCGGTGTACAACTCGGTTGCATCCGGGAACGGACTCGCGTCGGCAAACCGAAGCGCTTCCTGAATCTCGGCCTCGACCTCCTGTTCAATCTGCACCCGGCGTTCCGACGGCAACAGGCGTCCGACAATCCTGACCGCGTCCTTTTCTTTCCACGGCTGTGCTTCAGCCTCGGTGCGGTAACCGAGAAGGAAGTCATCGTTCGGGCCGACATGTTCCTTCCACCGATAGGTCATGCACTCGAAGAATGCCGGACCGCTTTGACCGCTCCGTATCGCGGTGGCGGTCTCGCTGATCCGCTCATGGATGTGCAGCACGTCGTTGTCTTCAATTCGCTCGGCCGGCAAGCCGTGACCGCAAACCACATCGCAGATTTCCGCCCAATGCTGGCGCTGGCGCTGATGCGTATGGATGGCGTAGCAATTGTTCTCGCAAACAAAGATGATCGGCAGCCGCTTCAGCGCCGCGAAGTTCAAGCTTTCGTGGAAGACACCTTCTTCGACCGCTCCGTCACCCATGAAACTCACCACGATGGCGTCCGAACGACGATATTTCATCGCGTAGGCATAGCCCACCGCCTGCGGAATCGTGGTGCCGACGACGGCCGACGTGCCCAACATGTTGTGCGCGATGTCGATCAAATGCATCGAGCCACCCTTGCCCCGGGCGCAGCCGGTGGCTTTGCCGTACAGCTCGGCCATAAACTCCTTCACGCCTCCTCCCTTGGCCAGAAACAAGGCGTGACTGCGGTAGGTGCCGAACACGACGTCCTTCGGTTGCAGCGCCTCGCAAACCCCCACCGACACTGCTTCCTGCCCGATCGACAGATGCACCGGGCTTTTGATCTTGTCAGTGGGGTAAATGCGCGCGACCTCTTCCTCCGCGCGGCGGATGCGATAGAGCGAACGATAAATTTTTTCGTGGTTCATGATGGCGCTTCCAGCCTCTCAAGTCGCCGCTTCCTTCGCGACTTCCCGCCGCCAATGGTCGAGCAGATGAGCCAGGCTTTCTTCAAAAGTGTAGCGCGGTTTCCAGCCTGTTGCTGCCTGGAATTTTTCGATGGACGGAATTTGCAACGTGACGTCCGCCGGTCGAAGCAGTGCGGGATCAACGCGGGTTGGAACGGGCGTTTTGGCCAGCGCGATGAGCGTCTTCAAGAAATCTCCCACGGTCATGGTAGTCGTGCCGCCGATGTTGTAAGTCTCCCCTGACTGGCAGTACAGCACGGCGTCCCAATAAGCCCGCATGGCGTCTCGCACGTCGATGATCGTGCGAACGGAATCAAGATTGCCATGCACCAGTTCCTGCTGCAAGCCGCGTTCAATCCGCGCCACCTGCCGCGCGAACGACGTGGCGAACAAATCTGTGCGCCGCGCGTTTAAATAAGCGAACATGCGCGTGCGAATGATCGGCATCTTATATGCCACGAAATATGTGTAGCCCAACAAATCCTGCGTGACCTTGGACACGGCATAGGGGCTGGCGGGGCGGAGGGGCGCGTCTTCACGAATAGGCACATCCTTCGGATCGACTTGTCCGTAAACTTCCGAGGTGCTGCAAAGTTGGATGATCGGATTCATCCGGGCGGCGCGCAACGCTTCGAGAAGATTGCTCGTACCGAGAATGTTGTTGCTCAAGACCGAGAGCGGCGTCTGAAAAGAGGCGCGGACGTTGGCATGGGCTGCCAGGTGGAACACGGCATCCGGCCGGCTTTTTTCCAGCGCCGAGAGCACCGAACTGAAATCCATCAGGTCGCACTCATGCACGGTGACGCGGCTGCGGATGGCCCGCAGATTATCGCCGGCGGTGGTGCTGTGCCAGCGGCTCAACCCATGGACCTCGACTTCGGAATGGTTCTCGACGATGTAGTCGGCCAAATAACTGCCGCCAGAGCCGGTGATCCCCGTGATCAACACACGTTTGATCGTAACGCCCTGACTAATCATAATTTCGGGTTGACGGGCGGGATCCCGACAGAAATTCCGTCTGATGTGAGACTATTCGCAGGAATGTTGTAAAATGTATCGCCCGGCAAATGCAAATAAACTGATGGTTAGATTTTGTCATTTCTCACGTTCGAGTCGCTACCGCACCCCGGAATAACGAAAGTGAGTGTATAACTGCTCATTCGGCCATATTCAAGCGCCAATCCTCTGCAAGTTAAGAAATAATAGGTGGATGGCCGTCGTGGCGGAGTAAGCTTTGGAGCAACTTTGAGAGCGGGGGCGGGGGCGGGGGCGAAGGCATTGTCACCGGCAAACGCCGCACATTTTTTCAGAACCATTCGTTAAGCGTAATACAAAGCGCAGTTTCATATTTTTTGTAAAATGAACTCAGCAGGTTGATTCAGTGCAGTAAGGAAAAGGCCCGGCAGTCGGGATCACCTCGGCTCCCGCGAAAGTGTCATTGGGAGGCGGGTCCGGTGTTCACAAATCATTGTGTGCAGTTGGAGAAACGTGTTATTGCTGATCGTTGTCCCTTGATTGCTCGTCGTGGCCCTCCGCTGAACCCGACGTTATCAAAGCATCGATGATGACCTGAGCGGCGCTGATCAGGCTGTCCGCCAACGCCTGATCCAGCGGCGCAACTTGAGCGCGAACCTTGTTTTGGAACGCATTGAGTTGTTTTGTTCCCGAGTGCAGTTTGCCCTCCTCAAAGGAATTGGCAGCCGCCTTCAATGCCGCAACCAGCGGCCTTTGGTTCTTTCGCAACAGATGGGCCTCATTCACCATCGAGATCAGGATGCCCACCGACTGCCCCGGCGTAATCACTTCCACCACCAACGTGTTCGTTCCAGTCTCCAACCCGTCGCTGACCGCCAAAGTGATGGTGTGCGTGCCAACCTCCAAAACATTCGTGGCCAGCACCCCCGTCGCAAGGATGTTGGTGCCTTCCAACCACGAGTAGTGCAGCACATCATTCTCCACGTCCGTGGACAGCGACCCGTCCAG
>PLJQ01000474.1 GCA_003140275.1 Limisphaerales bacterium | reverse complement strand
TGTGGTTTGCCAGTGAACAAAATTAATCAAAATTCTCTCGCCAAACCGCTTTGCATCGGGTAACATTAACCTTAATTCCATGAAAATTTGGAAACAGCATCGACAGATTGGACTGGTGATTGGCGTGCTTTCATTTGTTACCGGGGCGCAGATTTTGGCCCAGGCATTGGCACCCGATAGACAACCGCCGCCATTGCCCCCAAGGGCAACGGACTTTTTGACTCTGCCCGCGCAACCTCGCCCGGCCGCCACACCCGTCACGCCTGCACAACCGACGCTTGCGCCCACCTCTTTGGTTTGGGACGCCGAAAGCAAGGAATACAACGCCAAGCCCGGCGAAGCCACCGCCAATCTTACGTTCAACCTGACTAATGTTTCACCCTCGGAAGTGGTGATCGCGAACGTGCATACCTCCTGTGGTTGCACGCTCGCGAAGACTCCGCCGCAACCGTGGCATCTGCCGCCGGGAACCAACGGAACCATCGAGGTCTCGGTCAACCTTGCGGGCAAGTTCGGCACCGTTGTTAAAACCGTGACCGTAAGTGGAAACGCCGGCGTGAAGACATTGATGGTTAAAGTCAACATTCCAACACCGGCACCGCAGTTGCAGCAACCGCAGGCGGCAGGCGAAATGAATCGAAGCGCGAATACGAGGGCGGCCATGGCTGATCGTCAGGCGGTGTTCAAAGGCGATTGCGCCACGTGCCATGTCCCGACCGTCGCCAAAATGGGAAGGGAACTTTACGTGGCCGGTTGCGGCATTTGCCACGATGCTGAACACCGCGCCACAATGGTGCCGGATTTGCACGCGCCGAAACAACCGCTCCCGATTGATGACTCGGCCAGAAGGTTATACTGGGCCAAATGGATAACGGAAGGAAAGGCCGGCTCGCTGATGCCGGCTTTTGCCCAGGCAAACGGCGGCCCATTAAACAACGAACAAATCACCTCGCTGGTCAATTACTTGTCCACCGATTTTCCTCACACCAATGCCGCACCGGTTGCGGTGCCAGTTCCAGCGCGAGCAGGCTCGTAATAAAAACCCGCTCGGGCTTTCGGCTTCAAATTGACCTTGGACGGCGATCATCGACTTCCATCAGCGGGCCATCTGTTTCGCAGATCGGAAATCGGAATAACGGGCCGCTACCCTGCAATCATTTGGTTTTCTTCGTTTCCGTTCCTAAAACTTGCAATCCGGAACTTTGAACCTGCCGAGGGCCGTTGCGCAGAACGTTCATATTTCGGTGCCACGCATATTATTTACCTTGAGCCAATAATTCTTGAGGTTGCAGAACTTCCACCGTGCTGGCAAGCTGTGCGAGAGGAAGTTGGAGATCCGGGGTCACGGCAATTGCGCCAGGCAGATTCTGACGATCAGTCCTTGGAAAAGTTGCTTTACCCAGCGCCAGGCCGTGTAAATGACCAGGAGCTTTGGCCACCAGTTACAGCGATCAATACTTTTCTTAGCATCTGCGATTTTCCTGTGTTCCTTCCGAAAAATTCCATCGACCGGTTTGCGAGGTCTTCGTTATTTTTGCGCCGTGCCCGTGCCACTGCTCAAACTCGACGCCGTCGAAAAATCGTTTGCCGGCGTTCAAGCATTGAAACTCATCCAACTTGAGATCGCCGCCGGGGAAATACTTGGCCTGATCGGTGAAAACGGCGCTGGCAAATCCACGCTCATCAACATTCTGAGCGGCGTCCATGCGCCGGACGGCGGCGTCATTGCCTGGCAGCAGCAGTCCGTGAAGTTCAATTCGCCGCACGATGCGCTGGCCGCCGGCATCGCCACGATTCATCAGGAACTGGCATTCTTCGGTCATCTTTCCGTCGCTGAAAACATGCTGCTCGGCGAGCCGTGGCCGCGTCGTTGCTGGCGTGGCGTGAACTGGAATCAACTTCACGCTGAAGCTGAACGGCGGCTTGCGCACTTTGAACTCTCCATTCCCACGCGCCGATTCTTCAATGAACTCAGTTCCGCGCAAAAACAAGAAGTCGCCATCGCCCGCGCGTTATCGCGTCAGGCGCGGTTGCTGATCCTCGACGAACCGACCGCGAGTCTGAGCGAATCGGAAGTGGAGCGGCTCTTCGCACACTTGCAACGGTTGCGCCATGCCGGGGTGGCGATTCTTTACGTCTCCCATCGGCTCGATGAGATCGTGAAATTGACCGACCGCGTTGCGGTCTTGCGCGATGGCGAACTGGTCGCCACTTATCCGACCGCCGAAGCCGACGTGAACCGAATGGTGCGCGACATGGTGGGCCGTCCGCTCGACCAGGTTTATCCGCACAAACGGCGCGGCGCTTTTGGTTCGCCGTTGTTGGAACTGAAAGCAGCCACGCGCGCCGGAATGTTTCGCGACATTTCATTTTCCGTGCGGGGTGGTGAGATCGTTGGGCTGGCGGGTTTGGTGGGGGCAGGTCGTTCCGAACTGGCGCGCGCGGTTTATGGACTTTATTCCCTCGACAGCGGCGAGATGCGGCTGAACGGAAAACCTTGGTCGCCGCGCAATTCGCATCAATCGGTCACATCCGGGCTGGTTTACATTCCAGAGGAACGCAAACGGCAGGGCTTGGTGCTCGATCATTCTGTCGGTGCGTCCATCAGCATCGGCTTTTCCGACCTGCTCACACGGTGGGGGTTGGTTCCGCACGCCGCGGAAACCAGACGCGTGGAGCGGGCTTTGGAATCGTTTGCGATTCGCACCACCGGGCCAGCGCAAGCCGTGGGTACGTTAAGCGGCGGCAATCAACAGAAAACCATTCTTGCTCGCTGGCTTGACCGCTATCCGCAAATCATCATCCTCGATGAACCGACGCGCGGTGTCGATGTCGGTGCGAAGACGGAAATTCACGCGCTGATTGATCGTCTCGCCGGTGAGGGCAGGGCGGTGTTGTTGATTTCAAGTGATTTGCCCGAAGTGCTTGGCATGAGCGACCGCTTGCTTGTCATGCATCGCGGCTCAATTTCCACCGAACTGCGCGGCGATGACATGACGCAGGAGAACGTGATTCTGGCAGCATCCGGACTTTATCAGGAAGCGAAAGGAACAGACCGATGAAACAAGGCCCTTACTCGCGCTTCCTGGTTCAACGCTTGGTTTTTTTGTTTGTCGGAAACCTGCTCCTGCTGCTTGCCATCCGCTTGTTGTTGCGGGCAGGCGGCTCATTTGCCGATGTGCTGAAGCGCTGCGGTCCGGATGTCGCGCCCGTCATTTTGGCCGGTTTGGGAATGACCGGCATAATTTTCACGGGAGCGATCGATCTCTCCATCGGTTCGGTCATTGTCGTTGCGGGAACGGTGTTTGGGATTCTGGTTCAGAGCGGTTTCGGCCCGCCGGTTTGCTTTGGTGCAAGTCTAATCGCCTCATGGAGCCTTTCCATGCTGAACGGTCTCCTCGTTCGCAGCCTCAAAATCCCGGCCATCATCATCACGCTGGCGGGGCTGACATTTTATCGCGGCGCAGCGCTCATCCTGGCGGAAATCAGCATCCCGAACTTCGGCGGCAATATTTCGATTCCCGACGAAGCATTCCATTCGCCGGGGAAACTTTATGCTGGACGGATTCTCTTCGTCGCGCTCGCGGCGGCTTTGCTGTGGGAGGCATTCGCGAAAACACCTCGCCGCTGGCTCGCGCTTGGCAGTTCGGAGGAAGCCTGTCGGCTGCTCGGTCTGGCGCCGGGCCGCATTTTACAAAGTGCGTTCTTTGCGAGTGGAATTTTTCTCGGCTTGGCCGCGCTGATTTTCGTCACGCGCGTTCAATACATCGAGCCGGCGCGGCTGGCTTTGAGTTTTGAACTGCAGGTCATCGGTGCGGTTGTGCTGGGCGGCACAAACATTTTTGGCGGCGAAGGCAGTTTTGCCGGAACGGCGCTCGGTGCCTTCTTCCTCTACTTTACGTCGCAAGTTCTCACTTACGCCGAAGTGAACCCTTATTTTCAGGAAGCTGTGACCGGCGCCATCATCATCGGTGTCATCGGGCTGGACTGCGCTTTGCATCGCCGCCGCAAGCTGCTGGAGGAACTCGCGTGAATAAGCGGATTTTGCCATTGCTGCTACTGATGGAGATCGCCTTCTTTACGATGATCAGCGGGACATCCTTCCAATCCGCCGGCGAATTCTCCAATTACTTCAAAAGTTATTTCGGCGATTTGCTAGCGCAATCGGCACCGGTGTTGTTGCTCGCGTTTGGCATGACACTCGTGTTAATGACGGCGGGCATCGACCTCTCCGTCGGTTCACAGGTGGCACTCGTTGCGTGTGTCATGGCCTCGTTCAGAAGCGGACCAACCTTTTGGTGGACGGCGGTGCCGCTGGGTTTGGTTTTCGCACTGGTAATTGGGCTGGTCAACGGCGTGCTGATTGCCCGGCTCGATATTCCACCGATCATCGCCACCTTGGGAACGATGATTTTTTATCGCGGTCTTTGCTTTGTCGTGATGGGTGATTTGGAGAAGTCGCCATTCATCGACGTGCCGGGGTACGAATGGTTTGGGAAATTTCTCGGTGCCACGCTTGTCGTCGGGGTGGTGTTTGTGTTGGGTGCATTATTTTTCCAATACTCGCGCTGGCGGCGGGAGGTTCTGATGCTGGGCGGCAATCGTGTGGCCGCTCGTTACGCGGGAATCCCGGTGACGCGGCGACTTTGCGAAGTCTATGCGCTGATGGGATTGCTGGCGTTTTTCGCGGCATTGTGTTTTACGGCGCGGAACAGTTCGGTAAGTGCGAGTTCACTCACCGGCCTCGAATTGCAAGTGATCGTGGCGGTGGTCTTGGGCGGGACGCGCGTTCAGGGCGGAGGTGGTTCACTGGTTGGAACATTTTTCGGTGTAGTGATCATCGCAGTCATGGATGAGGGTTTGCGCGGCGCAGCCGTTTGGGGCGATCAACATCTCCCGTTCAAGATCAGCCATCTGCAATATCTCCTGCTCGGCGCGTTGCTGGTGACAGGCGTGTGGCTCAATACGCGCATGGAACGACCGGCCAAATGAACCGGTCGCGAGTGGAGCTGAAGCGGGAGGTTTCGGCACAAACCTTTTAACACGAAGAACTATTTTACAGTTCACGCTCGAGCTTAAACTGAGGAAACAGTTCTCATACAACCTCGTGACATGTTACGCGGCATCTTCATCGAATGGGTTTGTTCTACCGGGCTGCGAAATATAAATATACACATTCGTGGAAATCGTGCCGGATCGGAAAAGTTATGGCCGGCGGTCTATGCTCCTAGGATCAACTGCATGGTTACCGTTAAAACAGGATTGAACCCGGCGCCGAATACGGTTAAACACTGACCCATGCAATCCACGCTTCGCTGGTTCTTCCTTTCTTCCACACTCTTTCTGTCCATTCTCCTTGATGGGTGCGGCGAAAAAGGACCTTCAGAGCAGCAATCTCCCTTAGGCAATGCGGTCAATAAGTCCGGCGGCAAGACCGTCATCGCCATGCTGCCGAAGTTGATCAACATTGATTATTTCGACGCCTGCAAACGCGGCGCGACCAAGGCAGCCGAGGAACTGGGCGTCACGCTGATTTACGACGGCCCGACCGAGCCGAGCGGTTCGGAGCAAAACAAATTCATCGACACCTGGATTCGTCAGGGCGTGAGCGCCATCTGTATCGCGCCGAATCAGCCCAAGACGATCCGCCGCTTCGTTGAGAAAGCCCAGGCGCAGGGAATCAAGGTGTTGACGTGGGACAGCGACGCGCCGGAGAGCGGGCGGGATTTGTTTGTGAACCAGGTGGATGAAAAAGTCCTCGGCGAAACACTCATGGACGACCTGGCGCAGCAGATGGGCGAGGAGGGCGAATGGGCGATCGCGATAGCCAGTCTCGATGCCGCGAACCTGAACACCTGGCGGCGCTTCGCCGAAGCGCGTGCCAAGGAAAAATATCCAAAGCTCAAACTCGTTGCGACGGAGGTCACGAAGGAAGACGAGAATTTCGCGCGACAAAAGATTGAAACACTGCTGAATGCATATCCGAACCTGAAAGGCATTATTGCTTTTGATTCCAACTCCGTCCCCGGCGCTTCCGAAGCCGTAAAGCGCGCCGGAAAGGTTGGCAAGGTCGCCATCACGGGCAACTCCACGCCCGGCAAAATGCGGTCTTACATTAAGGATGGCGTGCTGCAATCGTTCTATCTGTGGGACCCGCGCGCTCTGGGCGCGCTGACGGTGCGATTGGCCAAATTGATGATCGATGGACAAAAGTTAAATGATGGAATGGAACTCCCTGGTCACGGCAAGATTGTCGTCAGCAAGCAAGACGCGAAAACCGTCATCATGGCTGATCCGATCCGATTCACGAAGGAGAACATCGACAAGTACGATTTCGGAATTTGAATTTGTGGCGCACGCCGCACCGCCTGATACACTGCCATTTATTTAAGCGTATGAACTCATACGATTTTGTCCGCCCTCTGCTCCGGGAGAGGGAGTTCCTGTTTTGCCGTGCCCAGGCTGCGCGGAGCGGCCAATTTACTAAGCCGCCAGGATTTGCTGATGTCAGACGCAACTTCACCCTCTCCCGGGAGAGCGGGTGGGGGGTGAAGGCCAGCGTCCGTTACCGGCTAAACAGCCGTGACTCTCTTCCCTGCACATGGATCGAATATGCCCTGAACTGATTGCTGCTGCGAACCAAGCGTTGACGAAATCGTTCCAACAGGATTTCCGCGCGCTGGGCGAATCCTTGTCGCGACGCGGCCTTGACATCAAAAACATTTTGGCCGAGTCCGCGAGTTTGACGGTCGCGTTGCCGTCGTGGGGATTCTCTCAAGCTGGAACGAGGTTCGGTCGTTTTCCCATCGCTGGCGAGCCGCGTAACGTCGCGGAAAAAATGTTCGATGCCGCCGTGGTGAACGACCTTACAGGCATAACGCCACGCGTCTCAATCCATGTCCCGTGGGACAAGCCAATTGATTCGAAAATCCTCAAACGTCAGGCGACATCGCTGGGTCTCGCTTTCGACTCGATTAACTCCAACACGTTCCAGGATCAACCCGGCCAACGATATTCCTACAGGTTTGGATCGCTGTCGCACACGGACCGCGCCGTGCGCCGTCAAGCCATCGAACATCATCTTGAGTGCGTCGAGATCGGAAGAGCGCTCGGATCAAAGGCGTTGACTGTGTGGCTGGCCGACGGCGGCAGCTTCCCCGGCCAGCAACATTTGCGGCTCGCGCTTGAACGAGTCATTGGTTCTCTCCGTGAAATCTACTCAGCGCTGCCCAAAACTTGGCGGCTGTTCACGGAACACAAGCCATTTGAACCGGCGTTCTATTCGACCGTCGTTCAAGATTGGGGCACATCGCTGATGATCGCGCAGGCGCTTGGCCCACAGGCCGCGTGCCTTGTGGACCTCGGCCACCATCTGCCGAACTGCAACATCGAGATGGTCGTGGCGCGGTTGATTGCCGCAAACCGCCTTGGCGGATTTCATTTCAATGATTCCAAATTCGCGGACGATGATCTCTCCACCGGCTCGATCAAACCTTATCAACTCTTTCTCATCTTCAACGAACTGGTCGATGCGGCACGCGATCCAGAAACAAAAAAATCCCGTCCACCGTTCGAACCTGCTTACATGATCGATCAATCCCACAACCTGAAAGACCCGATTGAAGACCTGATGCTTTCAGCGGTCGAGATTCACCGTGCGTTTACCAAGGCGCTGCTGGTGGATCGCACCGCGTTGGCAAGGTATCAAGAGATGAATGATGTCGTGATGGCCGAGCGAACGCTTAAAGTCGCTTACGAAACCGATGTCTCACCCATCCTGGCGGAGGTTCGTCGCCAGGCCGGCGCCGCGCTTGATCCGGTTGCTGTTTACCGTCGCTGTGGTTATCGCGAGGCAAAAGCGTGTGAGCGAAGGAACTGATTCACCTCGCCGAATAGCACATGAATATCCACATCAGACACTTGTTCCTCGCCCTTATTGGGCTCGCAGTGATCTGCCCGCTAACAAGACTCGCCGCCAAAGAGCCGGAGTGGATTTGGTTCGATCACGCGGGCGCTCCGCACTCGGGCTGGGAAACGACGTTCTTCCGAAAGACGTTTACGGTCGTAGGGGCGTTTACCAAAGCGGAGTTGACCGGGACAGTTGATCTGCAAATGACCGCCTACCTCAACGGCCGGGCGGCCGCGACCAACAAGCATTGGGATAAGCCGGTCAAAGTGGATGTGACCGCCGTCACCAAGCCTGGCGAAAATATAATTGCCGCGCGCGGTCGCAGTGATGGAGTTGATCCCGGTTTCATTTTACGCCTGGAACTGACCTTGCCGGACAAATCCAAGCGCGCGATTCTTAGCGATACCACCTGGCTCTGCTCGACCAACGAAGCTCCCGGCTGGGAAAAGCTGGAGTTCGCCGCCGCTGGCTGGACAAAACCGGTCAGTAAAGGCGAACTCGGCGTGCAACCATGGGGCGCGCTCGCTTTTGGCGCTTTGGCCACGCCGACGGATTCGCTGCAATTATTGCCGGGATTCAAGGCCGAACTCTTGCGATCCGCTCAACCCGACGAAGGTAGCTGGGTTTGCCTGACCATTGACGACAAAGGGCGGTTGATCATTTCGCCGCAGGAACGCAACTCGGACAAGGACGGCGGCATGTTGCGAGTGACGTTGGACAATTACGGCCAACTGGATAAAATAGAACCGCTTGACACACCCGTCGGTGCGGCGATGGGACTGCTCTACGTTTTCGACGGTCTCTATGTCAGCGGCCAAGGACCGAATGGCAACGGGCTATATCGTCTGCGCGATACCCGTGGCAACGACCAGTTTGATTCCGTTCAGTTATTGAAAAAGTTTGAAGGTGGCGCTGACGAACACGGCGCCCACGCAATCGCTTTAGGGCCGGACAAGTTGCTCTATCTCATCAATGGCAACAATACGCGGCCGCCGGAAGGGTTCTCACCTGATTCGCCGCACCGCAATTATCAGGAAGATTATTTGTTGCCGCGCATCCTGGACCCCGTTGCGACTTTCTTCGACCAGCTCAAAGTGCCTTACGGTTATGTCGTGCGCACGGATGCGGAGGGGAAAAATTGGGAGCTTGTTTGCGGTGGTCTCCGTAATGCCTATGACTTTGATTTCAACCGGGACGGCGAAATGATCACCTACGACAGTGACATGGAATGGGACATCGGCCTGCCGTGGTACCGTCCCACCCGTATCAGCCATCTCGTTTCCGGCGGTGAGTACGGCTTCCGCGAGGGCAGCACCAAGTGGCCGATCTGGTATTCGGACAGTTTGCCCGAAACTTTAAACATCGGTCTCGGCTCACCCACCGGCATCAAGTTCGGCACCCACAGTCAATTCCCGCCGCGTTATCAAGAAGCAATGTTCGCGATGGACTGGGCCTACGGTCGAATTCTGGCGGTGCATCTGAAGCCGCAAGGCGCGAGCTACACCGCTGCTTCCGAACTTTTCCTGTCTGGCAAGGCGATGCCGGTGACCGATCTGGAATTTGGCAAGGATGGCGCCATGTATTTTATCACCGGTGGTCGCGGCACCCAATCAGGGTTATATCGCGTCACCTATGTTGGGCCTCGGGTTGCGGAACTCATCGCGGATGTCAAATTACTTCGTGCCGAGGCTGAAGGTAGAAAGGCCCGAGCGCTGCGGCGCAAACTGGAATCGTTTCATGGACGGCCAGACCCGACGGCAATTGATTTTCTCTGGCCGCATTTGAACAGCAAAGACCGTTGGATCCGATACGCCGCGCGCATCGCCCTTGAGCGCCAGGAGGTCAATCTGTGGATGATCCGCGCGCTGGGAGAGACCAACACCGAAGCATCGCTCACGGCGTTGCTTGCCTTGGTGCGCGTGGGCGACGGCGCGCTGCAAAATGACATTCTCGACCGCCTTGGCCGTCTGTCGCCGGATCAACTTACGGAGTCGCAAAAATTGGAATCGCTGCGCGTGCTGGCGCTTTCGTTGATACGCCAGGGAATGCCCGAGCCGGCGGTGGTTGGTAACATCGTCAAGGCGCTCGACTCGCATTTTCCCGCGGCAACCGACTCGTTGAATCGCGAGCTTTGTTCGTTGCTCGCCTATCTCGACGCCCCGCAGGTCGTCGGCAAAACGATGGCGTTACTGACTGCCGCTGCAAGTCAGGAACAACAAATCCATTACGTCTGCGCCTTGCGCAGCGTGAAGCCGGGTTGGACACGGGCGCAACGCGAAGCTTATTTCAATTGGTTCAAGCGCGCGCAGGAACAATTCAAGGGTGGCAACAGCTTCGCCAAGTTTCTGACGAAGATCGAGCAGGAAGCCGTCGCCGCCCTGCCGGACGCGGAACGGACGGCCCTGGCCGCAGTACTGGAAAACAGACCGGCTGCCAACCCGGCAGCGGCTGAAGTCAAACGCGCGTTTGTGAGAGAGTGGCGGATGGAAGACCTCCTGCCGGTGTTGGATCAGATCGGCCAGGGCCGCTCGTTGGCAAAAGGCCGGGCGGCACTTTTGGCGGCGCAATGCCTGACCTGTCACCGTTTCGCCAACGAGGGCGGTTCGGTTGGCCCGGACATCACCGCCGTCGCCAGCCGGTTCAATCGGCACGACCTGCTCGAATCCATCCTGCTGCCGTCGAAAGTCATCCCAGATCAATATCGCAATTTTAACATCATCAAACGCGACGGGACGGAAATCACCGGGCTTATCGTCGAAGAAACGGCGGCCAAAGTGGTCGTGATGACCAATGCCTTGACCAGGGAACAAATCGAAATTCCCAAGGCCGAGATCACCAAGCGCGAGCCGTCCTTGCTTTCGCCGATGCCGGAAGGCTTGTTGAATACGTTCACTCAGGATGAAATTCTGGACTTGCTGGCCTACGTCGAATCGGGCGCAACGTTGCCGCCGGACAAGCCGGCTAATTAACTATCGAATAAAGTGCCAAACTTTAAACTCTTCGTCATATACCAACTTTAAACTAGAATTGATATAAACTGTACCGGCGGGCGTTATGAACTTTGTGACACTGGACGCAGCTTATTTCGTGTCGTCAACAACGACGGGAACGGATTTGCAAATGGAACAGCTTGAATCTGGCGGATGCTCTTCAGGAGCAAGAGACTGTTCCGAGCCTCCTCACGGAGGCGGCTACTTTTCTAATGCAATGCTCCCGCCCTGCTTCTCGGCCACCACCTTTTCCCGGTTCAACACCTTCGTCGCCGTCACGTGCTTGAGCAGTTCCTTCTTGCGCAGAAAATAAGTCGGGTTCGCTCTGCTTTTGCTGTAGAGTTTTTCGGCTTGATCATCCCAGTGCCCGCTCTCCTTGTGATCACTCGCACCCAGCGGCACAATGGTGTACGACTCCGGCGGATCGGTCATGATGACAATCTGTGTCGAGGTCTGACCGCCGCGACCCACCATTTCCTTTCCGGCCTTGACAAATCCAGTCGCCTTTGTCGTGGACATGCCGGCGTCCGCCACCGAACCACCGCTGGTCGGCCACGTGCGATCGCCGCCTTCCCGGCCGACGCGGAAGTATGTTCCGTAGGGAACGTGCAATGAATTGAAATGTGTCTTCAGCCATTCCGCACCTTGGTTCAACCCTTCGATCAATTGTTCGTCCGTCACGTCGGACGGCAGATTGTACTTTCCGGCCAATTCGCCGCCCAAACCCTTTTTGAATGCATAATAAGCCAGCGCCCCTTCAGAGTCCGCGTCGCTGCGGCGATTCCATTTCTCGATCAACCCATAAACTTCCGTTGCATCTGGCTTTTTGTCTGCCGCCTTCGTCCAGGCCGCCCTCAACCGCGCCTGCCATAATTCCGCGTGATAGACTTGCGGATTGAAGGCGATGTCCAGCGCTTTCTCCAACGTCACGTCGTGCGCGGCGTCGAGCAACTCCGTCATCATTTCGGCGCGTTGATGTCGCGGCATGTCACGGGTTGCGTTATAAAGGTAGGGATACTGGGAGTAGTTCTCCGGCGTTAATGGACTGTCCTTCATCATGCCGAACGGCGTCACGTTATTGTTGTGCATGTAGCCCTGCGGAGGGTTTTTGATTTGTACGAGATCGGAGAATGGATGAATTCCACGCCACTCGTTGGCCGCGGTGTTACCCGGAATCGGCTTGCTCGGGTCAGTGCCCGGCGCGCGAATCGGCACGCGTCCGTTCCGAACATAATAAATATCGCCCTGCAACGTGGCGACCATCAGGTTCTGCGCCATCAACTGCAAATGGCCGAGCGCGCGCTTCATCTCCTCCAGATTCCGCGCCATCATCGTTTCGTAGGTTTGGTCCGTCAGCCCAAGCTGGTCGGCGTAAGGAATGGCCATCGCGTAGGCTTTGCCGTTCTTGTGCGCCACAATCGGCCCATGATGACTGGATTCGATCTCCACTTCCTTCCAATCCACCTTGTCATCATTTTTCACGCCGATCTTCACCTTGCGCACCATCATCTCCCGCCACTTGCCGTCGTAACGATATTGGCGCGGATTGTCCGGGTTGAGTTCCTCCTCAAAAATGTCCGACGTGTCCGGACCGCCTGTCGTCATCGCCAGCGAACAGTAACGGCTGTGCGCAATGCTCGGCAACGGCGAACCGAGAACCGAAATGCCTGACACGTTGTACTCCCCGGCGTAAATTCGCACCTGATAAAAACGGAATTCGCCATACCAACTCAGATGCGGGTCCAAGACGGCTATCGGCGCCTTCATTGCCGTGCGGCTCGGCGCGAGCAGGATTTCATTTGAGCCGCGATACGCCATCTCATCCGGTTGAATACCCGCTCGTAGGAGATCACTGCCGGCTTCGCCCATTGGCCAGCCCCAGATGATGTAACGCCCCAACGCCACCACGTCCGACGCATGAATCTCCTGCGCCCAGGCCGGCACTTGTTCCGGATGTTCCTTCATGAACCGTTTCACTCCTTCGATGTACGCCTCGAGCACCGCGCGCATTTTGGGACTGATCTCGTTGTATTTCTCGCGGCTGATCTCGCCGTGCCGCCATATCCGCTGGATCAAATCGTTCCGGTAATGACTCGGTCCGAACACCTCGGCCATGGTGCCCGTGGCACGCCGATAATTCTTCAACAACTCCTCCAACCGGTCCTCCGCCTGCGCGTAACCGACGGCATACGCCGCCGTCTCCAGCTTCTCCGCAAACACATGCGGTACGCCAAACTCATCGCGGTAGATGGTCGCTTCATTTTTGGCGTTGCCCGACGCAGCTGCTCCGTTCCTCGCGACACCCAATGGCCGATTCGAACAAGCCGTCGGCCCAAGGAGCGATAACCCGAGCGCGACCAGAAATATTTTTTTCATTCAAGTATTCCTTTGTTAACAAACTGGCTTTACACAATTACTATCCACGGATTCAACGATATAACGCTGCCGTCATCCAACCAGTTACAACCTGTCCTTACAACGATTCTGTAACGGCGGGTCTATGACCGCCGCAATTTCGGTCTCCGTTCAACGTTCAAAGCTGGCGGTTGAATGTTCGGTGTTGGATGTTTGCCTTCCTCCCGTTCCACGCCTCTGCGTCTCCGCGGTGAACTGTATTCGTATGAAATTGTAAAAGCTGTTAGATCCAGCCCCAATACACTTCCTTCCTTCGTGCGCACCGAAAACTGTTTGAAGCATATTGCCTCATGCACCTGTTCTCTCCGCCGCGCCTTGGGGTTAGGCACGATAGCGGCCTTCCGCAAAAATGTGGCTTTTGTCCCTTCCATATTCGTCGGCGAGTCTCTAGCCGCCCGTCGGACTTAGAT
>PLJQ01000080.1 GCA_003140275.1 Limisphaerales bacterium | reverse complement strand
GAGCAAGGCATCCTGGGAGAAGTTGAGGCGCGCGCGTTGAAACAGGCGGTGAGCCTGCAACTGGATCGCTTGCTGAAGGAGAAGGAACTCACCAAGGCGGAAATGGCGGCGCGCATGAAGACCAGCCGGGCAGCCGTGGACCGGTTGTTGGATGCGTCCAATTCCTCGGTCACCTTGAATACGCTGGGCAAAGCGGCGCGCGTCTTGGGCCGCAAGATAAAAATCGAGTTGGTCCCGGCATGACGCGCGAACGAATTGTCGTCGCCTTTCCAAAATAAAGCCCCGGCCAAAAAATGGTCGGGGTTGTTTTCTTCAGTAATGAAGGAAACTCAACTGACGCAAAGAACATGATCCGATGACGTGGTCCAACACGTTAACTTTCATTTAGCATAAGTTCAGACTCGCTGGAGTGAAGCTCGATTACTCCAACAGCGACACACTTCACGCGAACGTAGTTTCCATGTTTGAATCCTGCTTGTTCGAGCCAGCCCCCTTGAAGCCGAATTTTGGGTCTGACTTTTCCTTTCCACGGATCACCATCCTCTTCAATCTTTAATCTGCGGATTTTCGGACCGGGATTTTGAGGTGTGAAGTCCTTTGGATTGAACGTTTTCATGCTGCGGCCTTCACGGGTTCGGGTAGCGCGGTGATTTCGGCGTCACTGGCTTGGGAGTCAGGGTTGCCAAGAATGAAGTCAGCCGCTTTTTGCGCCTGCGCTGCCGCCTGAACCATCAGGGTTTTGTCGCTGCGCAATTTTTCGAGCCAGCCGTTGAGATAGGCGGCTGAGTTGTCAATCGTCCGCTCGGTAATCTACGTTGACCTGCTCCGCGCCATCAAAGCTGGACGTTCTCCCATCCTCCTGACCGAACGCACCAGCCAGGTGGATGAATTTGCCGGGAGATTGAATGGTCTTGTAAAACACGTCGTCGTGCTGAAAGGCGGTATGGGCGTAAAACAACGGCGCGGCGTCGCCGAACAACTGGCGGCAATCCCAAATGCCGAGGCAAGAGTTTTATTGGCCACTGGCCGCTACATCGGCGAGGGCTTCGACGATGCGCGCCTCGACACGCTTTTTCTGGCCATGCCGATTTCGTGGCGCGGCACGCTGCAACAATACGTTGGCCGCCTGCATCGTCTGCACGACAGCAAGCGCGAGGTCATTGTTTATGATTATGTGGACGGTTGTGTGCCGGTTCTGTCCGCGATGTATTCCAAGCGTGTGCGGGGCTATGAAGCAGTTGGGTATCAAATTCAGGAGGATGCAGAAAACCCACCTTGACCTAACCAAGTTCAACCGGGTGCCGGCACTTTTTCACGCGCTTTAATCGTATCAAATATTTCCTTGGCAAGAATTGGATAAGCCGCATCCTGAAACTGTTGGTCGTCCATGTAGCGGGTGACGATTTTGTCGTTGTCGGCCATCCGTTGAATCATCAGTTCCTCCACCAACTTGCGCACGCCCAATTGAAATTTATCAATTGGATTTGCGAGTGCGGTGTTAACGACTTGCTCGTTTTTGACGGCGCGCTCCTTGATTTGCTCGAAAAACAGCCGGTCCTCCTCACTTAAATTTGTGCCAAAGCGTTCGTTGAGGACTTTGATGATTTCCGACAGCGGCACTTTTTCATCCTTGGCGTTGCCGGTGCCAACCTCGGTGGGACTTTTCACACCCTCGGCCTCGCCCTCCCTCAATACAATTCCGCCGGAATGAACCCGTTCCAACCGATAGTAGGCCAGTGCCACCTCGTCACCAAGTTTCAGCACGGTATTGTCGCGATCTAGCGGAAGGTGCGGCAACAAGTAACGCCCATAGCTGTAAAGCATTTCCAATTCCGGGTCGGAGTAAGGAACGATCTGGCTCAAAAAGGCGTAGAGGTGGATGTAACACGCGAGTTTGTCCCGGAATTCAGCGCGCTTCTCCGGTTCGGGAATGCCCTTGAAGCGGTCCACCGCCGGTTGCAAGTGCCGCTGCATGTGTGCGTGGTCGGCGGCATTTTGCAAGCTGCTGGGACGGTAAAATATCCGAGCAAACGCCTCGACCTCGCTCCAATGATAAACCTGCACCTGATCCAACTCGTGTTTGAGTGTTTCCAGCTTGGCCGGATCGGATTTCTCCTGAAGACTGGTGGTGTCGTAATACGGTTTGAACGCAGCGTAGATGTCGTCTGGCTGGTTGACGAAATCCAGCACGAACGGATCGTCCTTGCCGGGAATTTTGCGATTCAGCCGCGACAAAGTCTGAACCGCCTGCACGCCGTCCAATCGTTTGTCCACATACATCGTGTGCAATAGCGGCTGGTCAAAGCCGGTCTGATATTTATTGGCAACCAGCAACACCTGGTAATCCGATGAATCAAACCGTTCTGTCAATTGGCTTTCGCTGATAGGTTTCCCGTTCACGCAATCAGGGTTCATGCCCGGCTCGGTGTATTCCAGTCCGGTGTCGGGGTCTTTCACGGTGCCGCTGAACGCGACCAGTGGCCGGACGTCGGTGTAACCGTTTTCTTTGATGTAACGCTCGAACGCCAATTTGTAGCGCACGGCATGAAGGCGTGAGGATGTGACCACCATCGCCTTGGCGCGTCCGCCGATTTGTCCGCGCACATGCAGGCGGAAATGCTCTACCATCACCTCGGTCTTCTGTTCGATGTTATGAGGATGCAAACTCATGAACTTGGCCAGTGCGCGCGCCGCTTTTTTCTTCGGCACATTCGGATCATCCTCGACCGCCTTCACCAGCCGATAATAAGTTGCGTAAGTCGTATAATTTTTCACCACGTCGAGGATGAATTCCTCCTCGATGGCCTGCCGCATACTGTAAGTGTGAAACGCCTCCGGTTTGCCACTGGCACCCGTGCGCCCGAACAATTCGAGCGTCTTGCCTTTCGGCGTGGCGGTGAACGCGAAAAAACTCAAGTTGGGCCGGCGTCCTCGCGACTGCATCACCTCGTTCAACCGGTCTTCCCAATCCGGTTCTTCCTCGCCACTGGTTGAAGGGGCCGGCACGCCGAGAATCGCCTTCAACTCGCGCGCTGTCTCGCCACTCTGGCTGGAATGAGCTTCGTCCACAATGACGGCATATTTCCGCGCGGCGATGGCTGTTTCCCAATCCTTTGCCTGTTGTTTTTCCTCGGCGGAGGCTTTTTCCTGACTTTCCGCGCCGGTGGCGTGCAGCAACCCGCGCAATACAAACGGAAATTTTTGCAACGTGGTGATGACGATCTTGGTTCCGTCAATCAATGCCGCCGCCAGTTGTTTTGAGTCCTGGTCAATCGCCTTGACCACTCCTTGCGCGTGTTCAATCTGGTAAATGGCATCCTGCATCTGCCTGTCCAGCACGCGCCGGTCGGTGATGACAATGACACAATCAAAAATCTTCTGGTCGGCGTCATTGTGCAAGCTGGCGAGCCGGTGAGACAGCCAGGAAATACTGTTGGTTTTGCCGCTGCCGGCGGAATGTTGAATTAAATAGTTCGCACCCGGCCCGTCGCCGCGCGTGGTGGCAATCAGTTTGCGCACGGCGTCAAGCTGATGAAAACGCGGGAACACCATCTTTTCCTTGATGACCCGCAGCTTGCCGCCCTGGCCGTCGTCAATTTTTTCCTCCTTGGTTTCGAGGAACATGAAATGGCCGAGGATGTCGAGAAAACTATCGAACTGGAGCGTTTCCTCCCAAAAATATCCGGTGCGATAGCCGGATTCATGTTGCGGGTTGCCCGCGCCACATTTGATTTCGCCGGGATGGCTGCCGCGGTTGAATGGTAAAAATTGCGTTTTGGCTTTTTCCAGCCGGGTCGCCATGTGGATTTCATCCGGGTCGGCGGCGAAATGCACCAGCGCGCGTTTTTTGAATTGGAACAACGGCGCATTGGGATCGCGGTCATTTCGATATTGCTGGACGGCATTGCGCCAGCTCTGGCCGGTGCCGGGATTTTTCAATTCTACGGTCGCCACTGGCAGGCCGTTCACCGCGAGCAGCATGTCGAGTGTTGAGTGGTCGCCCGGATGACATGGTGCCTGCCGCGTCACCGTCAGTTGATTTTTTCCATATAATTCCAGCACGTCGTAATTCAATCCGTGCGCGGGTTTGAAATATGCAAGGCGGAACGTCTTGCCGTAGAACTTGAAACCATGACGCAAAATGTGGAGCGAGCCTTTGACCTCCAATTCCTTCACCAGCGCGGTGATCAGCAACGCCTCCAGCCCCGCCGCGTGCAAACCCTTCATCTCTTTCCAGAGCGCCGGTTGTGTGTCCTGCAAAAAGGCGAACACGCGCGCCGGGAACACCGCCCGCTCTTTATCCCACTCGGCGTTGGTGCCGCGCCGCCAGCCGCCCTTGGTCAGAAGGATTTTCTCGACGTAAGTCTCAAATGCTCTTTCGGAAGTCTGGCTCATGTGGTTGGCCCCAGGATAAAGCGGGCGCGTTCTGTGCGTAGCATTTCAAAGGGGGTGACACACTTGATGTTGAGACCAATGCAAACATTGGGAATTTTAATTTTCCTTGCCAGGGGCTGTGCTTTTTCATGGGTGACAACCGTTTGTCCATGCGCAAGCGCGTGGGGTACGAGGTAATAGTCCGCCACTTGGAGGAACGTGTTCACAGCCGTGGGTTCATAGTTCTGTGCCGTGACCCAAGTGCTGACCGCCCCGAGCGCGGGCAGCATTGCGGTATCTGGCTTCAGAAAAAACGCCGTTCCACGATTTGCAGCCCATTCGGATAATTCATCGGCCCCGGCACCGATTTCGTCGCCGACTTTTTCGATGCTGAAAAGCCGGGCGGCGGCATTGGACGCGATGAGCCAATCCCAGAAGGCGGGACAAAAATCGAGGCCATAGTGAAGATTCTTGGCCTGAATAAAAACATCGGTGTCCAGCAGGTAGGCCATTAGACACCTACTCCCAGACTGCGACCCAATTCCAGGAAGGTCGCGACTTTTGAAAATCCGAGCATCCGAAAAGCATCCCGATAAAGGGTCTGCCCCTCCAACGTGCTCGTGACGAGCGCGGCGGCAAAGCGTTTGCTCACTCGCGCTGCCTGCGTCAGATAAAAATTGCCGCCAGAGCCTTTGGGAATTGCCCGCAGGCGTTCAAGTTCCGCCTCGTAAGCCGTCCAAAAATCTTTACTTGCAAGTTTTCCGGCGTCATGAACGCGGCACAAAATGACGAGTGTGCTCACCTTGAAATAACGCGCCAGGCGGGCAACTTCACTATTCAAATCTGCGTCATCCTTGTATTCGTCGCGCAGGGTGGCCAGCGGCACCAGAAGTTCGGCGGCAACCCGGTTGCACCAGCGCTCGACGGCTTGATCCGGCACAGTCGTCGGCTGGGCATCAGACACGGCGGACTGGCCAATCCAGATATGGGCCAGCTCATGAGCCAAAGTGAACATCTGCGCCGCCTTGGTGTCCGCGCCATTGATGAAAACCAGCGGAGCCAGATCATCCGCCATTGCGAAACCGCGAAACTCCTTCGGATCCAAATGCCGATAGTTGTTGTTATGCACCACTCCGTTGCACATGACCAGCACGCCCAAATCTTCCGCCTGCTCAATGAAGTGACGCAAGGCATCGGTCCATGTCGGCATCCGTCGCCGTTCGTTCACGTCAAAACCCAGCGCCGTCCGAATGCGTGCCGCCGTCGTAACGATGTCATTCTGAACGCTGGCCGAACCGGCAAACGGCAACGGTTTTTCACCCACCGAACGCGCATAATCCTGATACCACTCCTGGCGTTGCTGACAAATATAAATGGTTTCCAAAAGGTCGGGCGACGGGTGGCCGACATGCTGGTTCTCCACCGTGCGGAAATCCGGGATGGGAACTTTCTCGACCGGCGGCGCTGGCAGAAAAAGATAACCGATGGGCGCACGGGTCGTTTTTGCAAAAGCCTCGACCTGTTTCAGCGTCGGCTGTTCCTCGGCGCGCGCCCAGGCGGGCAGCCGGGGAAATTTGCGCGCCAAATCCTCGACCGTGTAGCCGGCGCGCTCGCACGCCCAGCGCAACAGCTCCGGTTTGATGGCCACGCGATTCATGTCAGCAGATTAAGGCTTTTCCCGCCCGGCTTCAATCTTTCCCGTGGCCGCCGCAAACGCGCGACCGGGGCGGGCTTCACGGACGGATTTTGCTCACATCAATTTTGCCGGTGACGGCGGCGGTGATCAAGGCCGTGCGGTATTCCTGCAATTTACCGATGGCCGCCCCCACTTTCTCCACCATGCGGTCAATCTTGGCCGTTTCGCGGTCGAGAAATTTGGCGATGGCGGCTTGTTCTGGAAAAGGTGGAACGGGAATTTTCAACGCACTAATTGTTCCAACGGACAAGCCGGGTTGAGCCGCAGAAACAGAATACTGATTCAAATTCATCACACGCAGCAATTCACCCAACCAAACAACTGCAAAATTTACTAGCGGAGAAACGACAACTGCGTGTTCGGAAGCAAAAAACTTTCCAGAGGCATAATTGACATTTCCGCAAAGCGCACCTTGTCGGCCAATCAAAACATAGTGGCCGCTATGCGTGAATTTGGAAAAATAACCTCGCAAACCATTTCCACCATAAACAGGAAACTCACCGTTCGCCTCAAGTTCTTCGGCAGTGATTGAATCGCCACTTTTCAGGAGAGCAATATAACGAATTTTTGTTAGTTCCCAATGCTCCGGGATGTCGCCGAGCCATTCGATGCCGGAGGCTTTCAGTTTGGCGTTGGGATTCAGGCCACGCGTGATGGTGCGGGAGATGAGCGCGGTGCGTTTCTCCTGCAACTTTTCAATCAATGCCCGCCGCTTGGCCAGCAGCGCATCCAGTCGCGCCGTCTCCGCATCCAAAAAATCCGCGATGGCTTGCTGCTCGCCCGGTGGTGGAAGCGGAAGCCATGCCTCGCCGATTGAAGATTTTGGCAAGCCGTAACGTGTGACGCCACTCGCAGCCAATTGAAATTGCTGATTTATGGCGCAAGATTGGAAAGCGCGAAGCAGATAATTTCCTGTAAGATTGTTTCTATCCGGGCTGACGATTGCCAAGTGATAACCACAAACAAGGTCGAGTGCGGATTCAACCACCAGCGCAGGAATGGCGATGTCATTCCATTCCTCCGAATCTTTCGTGATGACAACATCGCCCACATCGAGGTGGAAGCGTTTGATTTCTTCCGCCGTCGCCGTTGTCTCCATCAAATCCATGTCCGGCCTGATGTGGTCGTTGTAATAAACATCAGTATAATTGCAGAGCCGCACCGGGAGTTCATCGTCAGCCGGAACTTTGTCCACGTTGCTCACGCAATATCGCGCCGAGTATTTTAGGCGTTTCACGTCCCATTTTTCCGGCACGTCACCCAGCCATTCGACGCCGCTGGGCTTGTATCTGGGGTAGGCCGGAAATTTCATGCCGCAACGCTCTTGAGCAAATCGAGAATCTCACCTTCCAATTTTGTGATGTCCGCCTCGATGGCCTCCAGCGGTCGCGGTGGTTCGTAGCGGTAAAAATGGCGGTTGAGCGGAATTTCGTAGCCCACTTTCGTCTTGCTGTGGTCAATCCACGCATCCGGCACATGGGGCAGCACCTCACGTTTGAAATAAACCTCGATGCTTTCCTTGAGCGGCACGTTTTCGGTGTCGCGCAGTTCGGCATCCGGTTCAGGCTGGCCGTCGCGGTCGCGGCAAATTTCCGCCGTCTCGTCGCGTTCACCGAGCGCGTTGAGCACGGCCTTGAGTTCAGCCGCCTCCAACCGGACTTTCATCGCGTGGTCAATGGCCTTGAGTTCAGTTAGAAATTGGCGGCGGTCCTTGAAGAGCTTTTGCCCCGTGGCTTCGCCGAAGGCGCGGAGCATGGCACGGATGGTTTTCTGCCGTGCCCGGCCGGCTTCGATGTCCGCGAGGCGATGTTCTTCGTTCTTTTTGCTGCTGACGGCGAGATTTTTGAAGCCGGATTCCTCCTCCAGCCGGGCGAGGCGTTCCGCGCTGGCCAGAAAGTTCAACCGCAACGGGCGCTCGACGGTGATTTTGTTGAAGCCAAAATCTTCATTGTCGAAAATCTTGCTGACGACGAGCGTCTTTTCCTGCCCGTCGAGGATAAACTTGCGCGTCTCACCATCCTGAAACTTGCCGTAGATGCGGCTGATGTCGCCGATGTGATCGGGGTCGCCTTCGTCCTGGTCGCCGATTTTGTGGCGCTTGTTGCCGAGGCTTTTTTTCATCTGCACCCAGAAATTGCGGGCGTCAATGAGTTGGATTTTACCCTTGCGCGGTTTTTCCTTCCGGTTGGTCAACACCCAGAGGTAGGTGGAGATGCCGGTGTTGTAAAAAAGCTGGTCGGGCAAGGCGACGACGGCCTCCAGCCAGTCGTTTTCAATGATCCAGCGGCGG
Organism: Limisphaerales bacterium; assembly: GCA_003140275.1. Classification (GTDB taxonomy): domain Bacteria; phylum Verrucomicrobiota; class Verrucomicrobiia; order Limisphaerales; family PALSA-1396; genus PALSA-1396. The sequence goes on along the minus strand of PLJQ01000080.1, from coordinate 2,174 downwards.
ATTTCGGACTCACCACTGCCCGCGTCACCGGTGAACAGTGGCGAGCCGTTGAACACGATGCCGATGCGGCTGCCACCGGCCTTGGGCGCACGCATCTTGGAAATCATGTGCTGGAGAAATAGCAACGCGCCGTCATTGACGCGCGGCGTGCCCGCGCCAAATCGGCCATCGTAACCCAGGGAGTCGCGTTCCTGTTCGATGTAACGCTGCTGCTGTTTCCATTCCACGCCAAACGGCGGATTGGCGAGCATGTAATCGAACGTGATTTTCTGGTTGTCCCGGTCACGCGCAAAACCGTCGCGGGTGAAGGTGTCGCCGAGCACGATGTTGTCGGCATCCTCGCCCTTGATGAGCATGTCGGATTTGCAAACCGCCCAGGCTTCATCGTTCCAATCCTGACCGAACAACAGCGGACGGGCCTGCGCATTGAGGTCGCGGATGTATTTTTCCGAGACGGACAACATGCCGCCTGTGCCGCACGCCGGATCGTAAATGGTTTTGACAACATGGCTGCGGGCCAGGTCTTTTTCCGGCGAGAGCAGCAGATTGACCATGAGCTTGATGACCTCGCGCGGCGTGAAATGTTCCCCGGCCTCCTCATTGGATTGTTCAGCACCGATACGGATTAGCTCCTCGAAGACGTAACCCATCTGGGTGGCATCGGCTTTTTCAAGCGAGAGGTCAATTTTCGAGAACGCCTTGATGACCTCGTAGAGCAGATTTTTGTCGGCCATCTTGGAAATCTGCTGGTCGAAGGCAAATTTCTCCATGATGGCGCACATTCGGAGAAAAAGCGTTGATGTAGCTGTTGAGATTCGGCGCGAGCTGGTTGGGGTCGTTGAGCAGTTTCGGCAAATCCAGCTTGGAAAGATTATAAAATGGACGGCCTGTAACGCGCTCCAAAATTCCGCGCACAACGGTCTCCGGCTTGCCTTTGATTTTACCGAACTCGGCCAACACTTGACCTTTGCTGGGCGCGAGCAGGCAATCGAATCGCCGCAACACGGTCAATGGCAGGATGACTTTGCGGTATTCGTTCCGTTTGTAAGGGCCGCGGAGCAGGTTGCAAATGCTCCAAATAAAATTGGCGAGTTCGTGATGATTGGCCACGCAGTCAGATTAAATGAAAATTCATGCGGTTATCAATCTTTGTCGTGGTGGCTTTAATCAATTTAGCAGCCGCCGGGTTGACGACGCCAATGACGTGATCAACCCGAAGACCGGCAAGCCCGGTGGTGCGATCTTTGGCAGCGCGCCGTGCTTTGGCAGCAAGTGGGGCATCAACTACTTGCGCACAATCACCAACTTTCTCGCCCGGACCGGCCTCGACCTGCTCGAACACGATGGTCCCTATCCGGGCGACATCTGCGCCTCCACCACGCATCCCGGCCATCGCGGCGAACCGGACTCGCAATGGGTGAACTGGAGCATGAACGCCGGGCTTTACCGGTGGTGTCGCGAACGCGGGATCTACATCAACCAGCCGGATTACTATTTCTTTGCAGGGGGCAACAAAACGGCGATGGGCTACCGTGAAGACAACTGGTCGCTGCCGCGCGCCCAGCAGCTCATCCATGCGCGGCAGAATATTTTTGACGGCACCTGGACCAAGCCCCAGACCGCCGGATGGATGTTCGTGCCGCTGACCGAATATCAAGGCGGTGGCGCGGCGGCGACGATTGAGCCGCTGCGGGAACACCTGGACGCCTACGAAAGCCACTTCGCGAATACCCTCGGGGCTGGCGTGCAGGCCTGCTGGCGAGGCCCGCGGCTTTACGATTCGGACGAGACGAAGGCGCTCGTGAAAAAGTGGGTGGCGTGGTTCAAGCTGCATCGCGACATCCTCGAAAGCGACATCATCCACTGCCGCCGCGCGGACGGACGGGACATCGATTATCTGCTCCACGTAAGCCCGCACTTGAAAGAACGGGCGCTGGCGATGATCCACAACCCGCTGTCACGCGAAGTCGAACGCGAAGTCGTTTTGCCTCTCTACTATGCGGGGCTGACTGATGCTGTACTCATCCGCCAACAAGACGGCAAGCGTAAGCGCACGAAACTCGACACCGAACACCGCGCGCGAGTGGTCGTGAAAGTGCCGGCAAACGGACACACCTGGCTCGTAATTGAGGCTCCGTAGTCGCCCGGAGCTCGCTCCATTGGCCGACTTGTCA
>PLJQ01000413.1:352-6042 GCA_003140275.1 Limisphaerales bacterium | reverse complement strand
CCCCCTGCTCATTTAACTTGCTGATGACACCACGGATTGAGCAGGAATTTCACCCTCTTAAATCACTCCAAAATTGTCTAGACAATGGGGAGCACCTTACCGGAACCTTGCAAAAGGTATTGAGTGGACGCGGAAGGCTGCACTACAGGGGGATGCCAAAGCTCAATATAATCTTGGGATGGCTTATGTTGATGGAGAGGGTGTTCAAGCGAATAGGCGAAACGCTCGGCTTTGGCTGAAGAAGGCAGCAAAGCAAGGTCACAAGCAAGCGATGAGTGCTCTTCGTCGCGCCAACTGAACGAAATAGCTTTCATCGCTTCCACGCAGTGGTGGCGTTAGTACTTGGTGCAGCAGCCTTGATGTTTTGTGTACTTGTCAGCGTTGGTCACTTATTTTCAAGAATAATTCTACCCTGCTACCAAATCAAGACACGACCACTCAACATCGTCACCGCCGAATTTTTCCTGATGACACTGGCGGGGCCTTCCTTTAGCGTTTGCGAGCGTTTGAGTTGGCGGCAGCGACAGATTGGTTTTTATGGACGTGAAGTTACCCAAGCTTGGTGAAGGTGCAGATTCGGGCACCGTGGTCAGCCTTTTGGTCAAAGAAGGCGACCGGATTGAACTGAATCAGACCATTTTGGAGTTGGAGAATGAAAAGGCCGTTGCGCCCATTCCTTCCACAGTTGCGGGCGTCATCACCAAGATCCATGTCAAGGAAGGCGAGAAACTAGGCGTCGGCCAGCGGATTTTGACGGTTACCACTGACGGACAGGTTGAAACGAAATCCGCGCCTGCCGCTGAAGAAAAGCCTCTTGCAAAAGTAGAATCAACCGAAGCGGTGGAAGAACCGTTTGCGATAAATGAGGATTCACAGCACCAGGAATCTGGTGGCAAACCCGGGGTCACACCTGCGGCGTCACCTTCCGTGCGACAAGCGGCACGAGAACTTGGTATCGCATTGAACCGGGTGCGCGGCAGTGAACGCGGCGGGCGGATCGGCATGGTTGATCTCAGGACTTACGTCCAGCGACTGCAAAAGGTAGCGCCACAACCCACGCCGCCGCCTGTGACACAAAAGTCCGCAACGGCAACAGTGGATTTCTCTCAATGGGGCGAGATCTCGCGAAAACCGATGTCCTCCCTCCGCAAAGTCATCAGCCGCCGGATGGCGGAGAATTGGAGCACGATTCCGCACGTCACCCAGTTCGATGACGCCGACATTACCGCGTTGCTTGAACTCCGGAAGAAATATGCCCCGGCGTACGAACAAAAAGGAGCGCGGCTGACGTTGACACCGTTTGCGTTGAAAGCCCTGGTGGCGACGTTGAAAAAGTACCCGCTCCTTAACGCAAGCCTCGATGAAGCCGTCGGGGAAATCATTTTAAAAGAATATTATCACATCGGCGTCGCTGTCGATACGGACGCGGGACTGATCGTTCCTGTGATTCGCGATGTGGATAAGAAAAGCCTGCTCGAAATCTCGAAGGCGTTGGAGGCGCTGGCGCAGAAAGCCCGCGACCGAAAAGTTTCATTGGATGAACTCAAGGGTGGCACGTTCACCATCTCCAACCAAGGCGGCATTGGTGGCGCACATTTCACGCCGATCATCAACAAACCGGAAGTAGCCATTCTTGGTTTGGGTCGCAGTGTTATGAAACCGGTTGTGAAGGCCAAAACAATCGAGCCACGCATGATGCTGCCGATTGGGCTTTCGTATGACCATCGCGTAATTGACGGCGGCACGGCAGCGCGCTTCACGGTGGATTTGGTGCAAGCGTTTGAGAATTTCGATGAGCAGGATGTGAAGCTTTAAGACGACTTCCCTTACGCCTGCACCCCAACTCGTTATGGAACCAATTAAAACAGAAATCGTGGTCGTCGGTGCGGGGCCGGGAGGTTATGCAGCAGCATTTTATGCTGCGGATCTGGGCAAGAAAGTCGTTTTAGTGGAGCGCGACAAACGCCTTGGTGGTGTTTGTCTGAATCGCGGCTGCATCCCGTCGAAGGCACTCTTACACGCAACTCACACCATTAGCGCGGCCAAGGAGTCCAGTAATCGTGGTATCACATTTGATTCTCCGAAGGTCGATCTTGCCAGGCTTCGCGAATGGAAGGACTCCATCTTGCAAAAGCTTAGTGCCGGCATCGCACAACTGGCGAAGCTGCGCGGGGTGGAGGTAAATTATGGGCGCGGATATTTTGAAGACTCAAAAACTCTGCGCGTGGAAACGGAAGACGGCCAGAAATTCATTACTTACGACCAGGCAATCATCGCTGCCGGTTCAAAGTCTGCCATGCCCAAGGCCTTTGATCTGGGCAATCCGAGGATCATGACCTCGCGGGAGGCGCTGGACGTTGAGGATATACCGGAAAATCTTTTGGTCGTGGGCGGCGGTTACATAGGCATGGAACTAGGGACGGTTTATGCCACGCTGGGCAGCAAGGTCGTGATGGTGGAAGCGGCGGATTCGATTCTGATTGGCGCTGACCCTGACCTCGCCCGGCCGGTGATGGCCTACGCGAAAAAGGCGTTCAAGGAAATTCGCGTCAGGGCCAAGGTCTTGAAAATGGCTACGAGCGCCAGGCAGATCAAAGTCGAGATGGAGGTCGAAGGTCAAAAGAAGGAGGAACTCTATGACCGCGTTCTGGTGGCGGTCGGACGCGTGCCGAATTGCGACGATTTGGGTTTGGAAAACACCAAAGTGACGCGCGATGACAAGGGGTTCATCAAAGTCAATGAGAAACAACAAACCACTGATCCTGCGATTTATGCCATTGGCGATATCGCGGGCGGCGTATTGCTGGCACACAAAGCTACCAAGGAGGCGCGCATTGCCGTGGAAGTCATTACCGGTGGATCGAGTGCGTTTGACAGCGTTGTGATTCCCGCCGTGGTGTTCACCGATCCGGAAGTTGCTTGGTGCGGTTTGACGGAAGTCGAGGCGAAGCAAAAAGGTATCACCGTAGAAGTGGCCAAATTCCCTTGGGCTGCTTCTGGCAGAGCGTTGACGTTCGACCGGACCGACGGGCTGACGAAGTTGATTATCGATCCCGAAACAGAACGCATTCTCGGCGTCGGGATTGTGGGACACGGCGCTGGAGAACTGATTGCCGAAGGCGTGTTGGCGATGGAAATGGGCGCGACCGTCAAAGATATCGCTCTGACCGTGCATCCGCATCCGACCTTGTCTGAGACGTTGATGGAATGCGCAGAAGTTTTCTACGGACACCCGACACACACGTTCGCACGGAAGAAACTGGTCGGGGCTTGAGGTTCAGCCGCCAGAGGAAAACTGTGTTAAAGAAATCTTATTGTTGAATTCAATTCGCGACGCAGTAGTATCCGGTTCGCTCGATTGTGCGACGGGCGGAATGGTTCGGGGCGTAGCGTAGCTTGGTAGCGCGTCTGAATGGGGTTCAGAAGGTCGTGAGTTCAAATCTCACCGCCCCGACCATCTCGAATTTCAAACAATATTGTGATCACACTGCGTTCACACTTGAAAACAACCATGAAAAAAATCTCTGGCTCCCGATCCCTTCTGTATGCACTGGTTTTGACTGCCCTGGTGGCGGGATGCACCACGACCAGCCGCCAAACCGCCACAGCCCCGCCGGGCTTCACCGCGTTGTTCAACGGTAAAGACCTTACCGGCTGGCGCGGCGGGGACACGTTTGACCATCGTAAATACCTCGCCCTGCCTAACAACCAACGCATCGAGCAGGACGCCAAATGGACCGCCGACATGCAATCGCACTGGCGCGCTGAAGGTGATGAACTGGTCAACGATGGTCATGGAAAATACGCGACGACTGCAAAAGACTACGGCGATTTCGAGTTGCTGATTGAGTACAAGACCGTCCCGCTCGCCGACTCCGGAATTTATCTGCGCGGCGTGCCGCAAGTCCAGATTTGGGACCACACCAACCCGAACGAGTTTAAGAACGGCGCAGACAAAGGCAGCGGCGGCTTATGGAACAACAGTCCGGGCGCGCCAGGCAAAGACCCACTCGTGCTCGCCGATAAACCGTTCGGCGAATGGAATAAGTTCCGCATCCTCATGGTCGGCTCGCGCGTGAGTGTGTGGCTCAACGGCAAGCTCGTGGTCGATCACGCAAATCTTGAAAATTATTATGACCGCAAGTCACTCATTCCCGCCAAAGGCCCCATCGAACTTCAGACCCACGGCGGCGAAATTCGTTGGCGTAATATTTTCATCCGTGAAATCGGCACGGACGAAGCGAATAAGGTTCTCGGCTCGAAGGGTGATGAGGGATTCCACTCGGTGTTCAACGGTCGCGACTTCACAGGCTGGGACGGGCCAGTGAATAATTACGAAGTGAAGGACGACGCGATTGTTTGCCTACCGAAGAAGGGCGGAACGATTTTCACGAAGGCGGAATTCAGCGACTTCATGGCCCGGCTCGAATTCAAGCTACCGCCCGGCGGCAACAATGGTCTGGCCATCCGCTATCCAGGCAAGGGCAGCGCCGCCTATGATGGTATGTGCGAATCGCAGGTGCTCGACGACAATTACGAGAAAGCCACCGGCGAGAAGATCGATCCGCGCCAAGCGCACGGCTCGGCTTACGGCATGGTGGCGGCCGCGCGGGGCTACCAGCGCCCAATCGGTGAATGGAATTTCGAAGAGGTCACCGTGAAGGGATCGAAGATCAAAGTAGAATTAAACGGCTTCGTGATCCTCAACACCGACCTGGCGGATGTAAAGGAATTCATGGCCAATTCCGCGCATCCGGGCAAAGACCGCACGGGTGGGCACTTTGGTTTCGCCGGCCACAATGATCCCGTGGCCTTCCGCCATATCCGGTTGAAGACATTCTGAAACCTCAAACCCGTTCCCAATGAGTCTGATGCGGCGATCTATGACCGCGCGCGACGCTCACATCAGCACCACACCCAATAATGACACACCTGAAAAATATTTTTCTGCAACCACTAGCCCGCTTATTTCATAGAGATTGAACAAAGAAGCGGCGGAGGCGTCAGAAGGCTTGATTCTACTAAGACAAATGAAACTACCACCCACCGCTTCTTCTGCGACAGAGTGTAAGCACGCACCGCTGCTTTTTCAAGACCTGGGTTTGCGAAAAGTAATCGCCGATTTTTCCGGCGGGACGCTCTCCAGCGATGGCGGCGTGCTGTTCCTGCGCCAGGTCGATCAACAACTCGGGCTGTTGCCCAGATTGGCCGCCTGCTTTGGCGATCAGCGCAACCCGATTTTTGTCGAACACTCGGTGCCGGAGTTGTTGGCGCAACGGCTCGACGGGCAGGCGCTGGGCTATGAAGACCTCAACGACCATCAGCAACTGCGGCGCGATCCGTTGTTGGCGACGGCTTGCGGCAAGAAAGATCCCTTGGGACAGGACAGGATTTTTCATCCCGGAGCGGCACTGGCGGCACCCTCGACGCTCAACCGCCTGGAGTTGTCGAACAACAAAAACACGCGCTGCCACAAGCTGCCGCATGATCCCCAAAAGATCGCCGCCTGTCTTTTGCAAATGGGCGCGCGTTGTTTGCCCAAGCACGCTGTGGAAGTGGTGCTGGACCTGGACGCGATGGGTCACCTGATTCACGGCACGCAAGAGGGCGGGCATTTCAGCGCCCTATTACGACGGTTATTGTTATCTGCCCTTGTATGCGTTTGTGGGGAACATTCCGTTGTGGGCGCA
>PLJQ01000413.1:0-308 GCA_003140275.1 Limisphaerales bacterium | reverse complement strand
TATTACTGTTTGGGTTTGGCCAAAAACGACGTGCTGCTCCGGAAAGCAGCCCGGGCGTTGGTGGATGCGCGGGCCCGCCGTTGCCTGACCGGCGCGCCCAGCGCGCGGGCGTTTACGGAGTTTGACTATCAGACGCAAAAGAGTTGGTGCCGGGAGCGGCGGGTCATTGGCAAGGCCGAAGTGATGGCAGCGGGAGACAATCCGCGTTTCATCGTGACCAATCTGCCCAAGGACGGTTTCAAAGCGGACGCGGATCGGACGCGTTTTACCCCGGCGCGACTTTACGAGGAACTCTATTGCGCGCGCGG
>PLJQ01000316.1 GCA_003140275.1 Limisphaerales bacterium | reverse complement strand
CAGCAGCGGCACGCTCGAAGCCACACGGTTCGCCGCGGTGGGCTTCGGTCTGTTCAGCGGTTGCTTCATGGGTAACATTTTTCCGGCGGCATTCGAGGTCGTGCCGGCGGATACGCGCGCCTCGGCGGTCGGCCTGCTAAATTTTTTCGGCGCGGCCATGTCCGGCTTCGCGCTGTTGTTTGGCGGGATATGGAAGCAGACCGTTGGCATCGAACGCCTGCTCAGTTACACCGCGCTCGCGTACATCCTCGGCGCGCTCCTGCTCATCGCCGGTATCACATGGCTTTTCCGCCGCGACTACGAAAGAATTCACTAAACATTCATGAACTCAACCATTCGAACTTTCGCCACGGCGTGCGTCCTGAAGTGGGGCTTAAGTGTTGGGCTTGGCGCTCTGCCGGATGGCCCGCAAGACATTTCCTGTCAGGCCAAGGCGGATGGCACGATCCAGAAATACGTCGAGTGGCTACCGCCCGCTTTTGATGCCGCCGCAACGAACGACGTGCTGCTCGCACTTCACGGTCATGGGTCGGATCGCTGGCAGTTCATCAAGGATGCGCGCGATGAATGCCGTGGGGTGCGCGAGGTAGCGCCGCGGTTCAAACTGATCCTCGTCACGCCGGACTATCGAGCCGCGACTTCCTGGATGGGGCCGAAGGCCGAGGCGGACGTGCTGCAAATCATCACCGAACTGAAGCAACGGTATAAGCTTGGACTGGTTTTTCTGGCGGGCGCTTCGATGGGTGGCGCCAGCGTGCTGACCTTTGCCACCCTTCATCCGGAATTGATCGCGGGCGTTTGCAGCCTGAACGGCACGGCCAACCTGATGGAATACGAGCGGTTTCAAGACGCGATCAGCGCTTCGTTCGGCGGCTCCAAGACGCAGGTCCCGGACGAATATAAGAAGCGCAGCGCGGAGTTGTGGCCGGATCGTTTCGTCATGCCGGTCGCCTTCACGACCGNNGCGCAAAGCGTTCTTCGACTCGCGCAGAAATTGAAACAGGCGGGGCGTAAAACTTTGCTGATCCACCGCGAAAACGGCGGACACTCGACGACCTACGAAGACACGTGCGCCGCGCTGGAATTTGTTTTGCTCGCGGCCAGCAGGTCGCCTCTCGCCGCATCAATCATGCCCGTCGGACTTTCCTCCGATGACCAGCAGTTCGTGACTTCCGAAGCCCAGCGGCTCAAGCAAAAGCTTTCCGGTTTGCGCACTGGAATAGACCCGCTTCGTGAGCCGGCCAAGGCGGACCATTTCGCCGATGCCGACCTGTTTCACAAAGGAATTCGCTGGGCGCTGCGTTACGAAACCAACCTCGCCGCGAACGATGTGAGGTTGCTAAAGAAATCCCTCCAACGCGGTCATGAGCGCACCGACGCCCTGCTCGCCGGGCAGATGCCGTGGACCGCGAAGAAGGGCAAAGTCGTGCGTGGCTACATCTCCGCCGTGGACGGCTCGACGCAGCCTTACGGCGTCATTGTGCCCGCGAGCTACGACGGCTCGAAACCGATGCGCCTCGATGTCGTCTTGCACGGCAGCTCGAAGCCAGTGGGTTTGAGTGAGCTTCGATTTGGCGCGCGCTTCGATGAAGGCGACACGGGCGACCAACCCGCGCCCGCCGAGGACTTCGTCGAGTTGCATCCGCTGGGCCGCGTGGAGAATTGCTATCGCTGGGCTGGCGAGACTGACGTGTTCGAGGCGATTGAGACCGTGTGCCGAAACTACCGCATTGACCGCAACCGCATCGTACTGCGCGGCATGTCGATGGGCGCATCCGGCACGTGGCACCTCGGCCTCAAGCACCCGGACCGCTTCGTCGCGCTTGGCCCCTACTGCGGCTATGTGGACACGCACCGCTTCTCCGAGACTCCGATACCAGGCTTCATCAAGGTCGGTCCATTGCCGCCGCATCAGGAGCGCGCACTGCACATGCTGGACTCGGTCGACTACGCCGCGAACGCCGGCGTTGTGCCCGCCATCGCCGCCATCGGCGACCAGGACGTATTCTTCCAGGCGCACGTCATCATGGGCGAAGCGATGGCGAAGGAAGGGCTCCCCATGGTGAACCTCATCTCCTCCGGCACCGGCCACGTGATTGACCCGGTGACGCACCGCGAACAACTCCGCCGCATCGGCGAATACGCCGCGAAAGGTCTCGACCACGCGCCGCGCCAACTCCGTTTTGTGACGTGGACACTGAAATACAATCGTTGCCACTGGCTCGAACTGCTCGCGCTCAATCAGCACTACGAGCGGGCTGAAATCTCCGCGCGGGTCATCGCCGACGGCAGCGTGGAAGTTGCCGAGCCAAGGAACGTCATGAAGTTCGCCATTCATCCGCCGATGCTCCAAACGCCCGCCGCGAAACTCCGCATCGGTGGCGCAGAAGTCAGCTTGCCGAAACGGAAACCCGGCGATGCGCTTCATGCGCTGGTATTCGCCCGGCAGGGTGGCCAGTGGAAATGCCTCGGCCCGCGCGACGACGTTGCGCTCACCGGCAAGCGCCCCGGCCTGCAAGGTCCGATTGACGATGCCTTCACCACGCCGTTCCTCTGCGTGCGCGGCACCGGCCAGCCGTGGAATCCGGCAGTCGGCGCGTGGGCCGACGCCAGCCTGCGCCGCTCCGCATACGAGTGGGCGCGCTACCTGCGCGGCGATCTGCCGGTGAAGGATGACACTGAAGTCACCGAGGCCGACGTGCGCACCAAGAACCTCATCCTTTTCGGCGACCCCGGCAGCAACCTGTGGATTCGCAAGGCGCTGCCGAACCTGCCCGTCACTTGGAACTGTGATGAAGTGCGCCTTGGCGGCGAACATCACTCCGCAAAGGACCACGCGCCCGCGTTCATCTGCGCGAGTCCGTTGCCGGGCGCTGGCGACCACTACCTCGTGCTAAACAGCGGCCATACCTTCCACGAAAAAGAATTCGCCGCGTTCAATTACTTGCTTTTCCCGCGCCTCGGTGACTGGGCTGTGATAAAGGTCACGTCGGGCGCGGAGGCGTGGCAAACAACGGCAGCAGTATTTCCAGAGAAAGTCGTTCATGCTGGTTTCTTTGATGAAGAATGGAAGCAACCAGCCGCCGCATTGCCGGCACGGGTCAATCCCGGTAATTAGGACCTCCTTGCATCCTGCCTTCTCCGTCCCGTAGCTCAGGCCGAAACCGAGAGTGGGGTCGCGGTTTGTGTGGAGCGATGTGTTATACGGCGTTGCTCTCATCTCTCTATGATATGAATGTATAGCAGACCGTTAGTAGCCTTTTTGAAACCATACATATAAACAGTCAAGCCTCGGTAGCCTATGTTGTACTTCATGTACATCGGCACTGTGTTCGACTCGGGCTGCCACCACGGGGCTAGAGTGGCTGAATCCCTGTGGGGTAGCATAGTGCCGGCAAATCCCGAGGGCGAAAATGAAAAATCGATCCTAGCCTGAATACGTCATAGTT
>PLJQ01000376.1:267-4605 GCA_003140275.1 Limisphaerales bacterium | reverse complement strand
AAACCTATGAGACGCCAGTGTAAAAGAATATCAATGACAGTGAGATGCGCTTGTCTTGTTCTTGCCTCGTAGTTTCTAATCCAAGCTTCCATGTCATCAATGTTCGAGAATGAAGCGATTGATTGCTGCGGTACGCAGCGAGGATTGTTATGCGCTGAAAGGACAAGGAACGAGATTGTCGGGAAAGGATCGGTGATTACATTTGGCGATGGCTGCCAAGGCCACTCTGTGAAATCGAAAGCAAAAACTCGCGCGGCACTTGGTGCTGCCGATCCGTGTGCCGATTCTGTGAATGCGAAAAACGCCGCTATGTAAGGCGAGAAAGTCCAATCGAGCAGAGGCGTAGGATAGCCATGATGCTGAGCCAGACTCAACATCCCACCAAGATTCTCCGGATCATTATTTTGGTAGTAAAAGCTGCTAACAGCATTGACTGCGTGGCGCAGCCTAGGAACGTCGTCATTCATATACCGTAGCAAGTTGTTCCTCTCACAACGGTGGAACGAAGTCCGTAGCTTATACGTGTTGTTCGGCTGTCCTCTGAAAATCACGCTTCCTCGATTGAGATAATTCTTTCCCACGAATTCTTTGAAGCCTTCCCAAGTTAATGTGTCGATGGCTTTTGTTGCCGTGTCGTTCACTGTATTAACGAGGTGGAAGGTCCCGGTTTGTCTCGTATCATTCTCGAACTGCCCGGCAAGTACCCGATCTCGCTTCTGAAAAGTGTAAGTAATTTTCGTTGGAAGTGGCTGCTCGATTTTATTCTGTTTCCAAAACTCCTCGATCGGCACGAGATTACCGGTTTTGAGATCAAAGTACCTAGTGTCGGGCGCTTCAATAATTATCACATCGCCATTGTCCTTGAATGGCGCCGTCGTACAAATTCGCCAGTTTGGATATTCGGTACTGTGGCTCAGAATTTGGGCTACTCCGGGCAGTCTCTTCTCGATATTGAGTGTGACTCGCGTTTCGGAATTGGTTTGATGGTCTTTCGTCGTACCAACCCATTGGCCGTAGGTCATTTCAGACACTGCCCCGTTAACCGTTTTGTGACCACCGGGAGTAGCGTTCATTCCATTCGTAAAAGTCGAAGCTGCATTCTGCTCGGAAGACAAAGCTGTGGAGCGAAAGAAGGGGCAACATGCGCAACTCTGCAGCTCGGCCTCTCTGTGGTTTGTTTCGCGCTAGATTTCTTCGCCATCGTTGAACAGTAGGAAATGATTGTTCACGGGTCAATGTAGCTTTCATCGGACAAATGGCAACCTACGTTGCCGAAGTCCCCGCAATATGACAGACTTTTCTTTTTTTCCGAGTTGTTGTATAAGACTTCACAGCCATGTCCGGTTTGAAGTCATTCATCGCGTTGTCGATGTTGCTGTCCGCGCCACTGTTCAACGTTCGCGGCGGCGCGGACGATGGTGTTGAGTTTTTCGAGAAGAAGATCCGCCCGCTGTTGGTCGAGCATTGTTACAAATGTCACAGCGCACAAAGCGAGAGGGTCAAAGGCGGGTTGCTGCTGGACACGCGCGAAGGGGTGCTCAAAGGCGGCGACACCGGCCCGGCCATTGTTCCCGGCGACCCGGAAAAAAGCCTGCTCATCAAGGCGGTGCGTCATACCGACAAGGATCCTCAAATACCGCACAAGGACAAGAAACTCCCCGACGCCCAGATTGCCGAGCTGGTTGTCTGGGTGAAAATGGGCGCTCCGGACCCGCGCGTGACGGAGGTGCACCCCGTCGGGACGGCGTCAGCCAAGGCGAAGACGTGGTGGGCGTTTCAACCCGTGCAGAAACCGAAGGTGCCGAGCGCGGGCGACCGGGATCCGATTGATGCATTCATAGTTGAAAAGCTCGCAGCGGCTGGTCTGAAGAAGTCTCCGACGGCAGACAAGCGTTCGCTGCTGCGTCGCGCGACGTACGACCTCACGGGATTGCCGCCGACGCCCGATGAGGTCGCGGCCTTTCTCGCCGACGATTCTCCCGGAGCCTTCGCGCGAGTCGTGGACCGGTTGTTGGCGTCTCCAGCCTATGGCCAGCGCTGGGCGCGGCACTGGCTGGACGTGGTCCGATACGCGGATTACCACGACGCGGACCCCAAGGCGCGCACGGCGAGTTGCGAGCCACTGGAGGCATGGCGCTATCGTGACTGGGTGGTCGAGTCCTTCAACCGCGACCTGCCGTTCGACCAGTTCATCGTGCATCAGCTCGCCGGCGATCTGCTGCCGAGTCCGACGGGTGAGGCGATTTATCCGGCCGGGTTGATCGCCACCACGTTCCTTGCCAACGGCGCTTGGGACCGGGGCGATGCCGACAAGGAAAAAATGGTCAGCGACATGGTCGATGACCAGATCGACACGGTTGGCAAAGCGTTTCTGGGCCTGACCCTGGGTTGCGCCCGCTGCCACGATCACAAATTCGATCCCCTCTCAAACGAAGACTATTACGCGCTGGCCGGAATCTTCTATAGCACGCATTTCATGGAGAACCTTGGCGCGAAAGGCGGCGAAATCACGTTCAAACGGGTGCCGCTGGTCCCATGGGCCGTGGCCGCGTTGCGTGACGGGCAGGTGCTGCAGCTTGACGCGATCAAGGCGAAGCTGACGGCACTCGACAAGCTGTCGCCGCCCGTCGCCACCAACCATCCCGAACGGCTCATGCTCGTAAAGGAGCGCGACGCGCTGCAAGCCGGGTTGCCGCCACCGTATCCGGTGGCGATGACCGTGCAGGAGGGCGGGATGCCGGGCGGCCTGTTTCCCAACATTCAGGATGTGCCGATCCACATCCGAGGCAGCTACACGCGGCTGGGTCCGGTGATCCCGCGTCGCATGCCCGCGTTCTTCGCCGGTGAATCTCAGCCGCCGATCACCCAAGGCAGCGGACGGCGCGAACTGGCGGCCTGGGTCGCGTCCGAAAAGAACCCACTCACCGCGCGGGTGATCGTCAATCGCGTCTGGCAATGGCATTTCGGCGAAGGGCTGGTGCATACACCGAACAACTTCGGCCTGCTCTCGGAACCGCCGACTCATCCGGCGCTGCTCGATTGGCTGGCAGCCCAGTTCGTGGAGGACGGCTGGTCGTTGAAGACGCTGCACCGCCGGATCATGCTCTCCGCCGCGTATCAGCGGGCCAGCGCGATTCCCCGCCCGCAATTTGCACGCGATCCCGACAACCGCTGGCTCGGACGATTCACCGCCCGCCGTCTGGAAGCCGAGGCCATTCGCGATGCCATGATCTTTGTGTCCGGCCGGCTCGATCTGTCGCCGGACGGCCCCGCCGGGGCGGATGTGGGCGCACTCCGACGTTCGCTTTACGTCCAGACCGCGCGTTGGGACCGCAGCAACTTCGCGACGCTGTTTGATGCCGCCAACCCGGACGCCTCCGTGGAAAAGCGAACGGTCTCGACCGTGGCACCGCAGGCGCTCCTGATGCTTAACAACGACTTTGTGCAGGTCCAGGCGGCGGAGTTGGCGAAGCGCTTGCTCCGCGAGGCCTCCGGCGATGAGGCCGCCCGCATCCAGTGGGCCTGTCAATTGTTGTTCGCCCGACCGGCCCATGCGGAAGAACTCGCAATCGGCCATCAACTGCTCGCCAAATCCGGCCAATCCGGAGCTGCAGACGCATGGCGCGACTTCGCTCATGTGCTACTATGCACCAATGAATTCATTTATGTGGACTGACCGGTCAGCAGCCTCGCGTACCGCGAGGATATTGGAATGCGGTGGCAGAGCGCAGCGGCGACAACGCTTTTCGATTGCGCACACAGCTTCCAAAGCGGCGTGGCGCTTCGCTTCCCGCGGCAGTCCAAGAAGTTTTGGCTGCGGCCCGGCGCTGCGGCTCGCTGGACTTTTTATCCTACGTGCAAAGCCGCCCATTCCAAGAGCCAATTCCAACCTCAACCTCCCTGGATGCCATGACTGACTCCGTTTGGACTCCACACAATTATTCACGCCGCGAATGGCTGGCCCGCTCGGGCGGCGCCTTCGGCCTTCTGGCGCTGGCCGATCTGCTGGCCGCCGAATCGCCTCCTCCCGTCGCCGGGGAGGCAGATCGCTCCGCGCAGCCCTACGCCCTTCGCCCCCCGCATCACCCGGCGCGCGCCAAGCGGGTCATTTTTCTTTACATGCCCGGCGGACCTTCGCACGTGGACCTTTTCGATCCCAAACCGCGCCTGCTTCAGGACAACGGCAAACCGCTCCCGTTCGAGAAGCCAAAACTCGAACGCACCAAGACCGGCAACCTCCTGGCGTCTCCGTGGAAATTTTCCCAGCACGGACAGTCAGGCACTCCGGTCAGCGAATTGTTGCCCTGCACGGCCTCCTGCATCGACGACATCTGCGTC
>PLJQ01000376.1:0-260 GCA_003140275.1 Limisphaerales bacterium | reverse complement strand
GAGAACCAGAACCTGCCCGGTTTCGTGGTCGTCAGTCCCGCCGCTGTCTTCCAAGGTGCCCAGCTCTGGGCCTCGAGTTTCCTGCCCAGTGCCTATCAGGGGACGCTCGTCCGCGACTTGAAGAATCCCATCGCCAATCTCAGTAATCCGTCCGGCAACCTCGAATCGCAGCGGACCAAGCTCGATGCGCTCCACCAGCTCAACGACCTCCACAAACGCGACCGGGTCATCGACAGCGAACTGGACGCGCGGATCTCCTC
>PLJQ01000478.1 GCA_003140275.1 Limisphaerales bacterium | reverse complement strand
GCGAATTGCCAAAGGCGACAAGTCAGTTAGGAAGCAATTTCAGTCGTCGCAAAAGCTACTGCGCGCTGCCGCCAATAAGTGCCACGATTTGTGGAGAACGAAGAAAACGGTGCCGGTGAAGCAGCCGGATAATTTCTCGTTCGCGCGCCGTCAGTTGCATTGAAGCAACTGTGGGAGCACGTTTGAAGCGGGGAAGACGGGATGACTCCATCCGCTCACGGTATCGGAACACAAACCAAGAAAGTAGCCGTCAGGATTCGCGCCCCGAGGCAAGTTTGCTATCTCCTTAGGCAAATCGACACAGCATCACGAACGACTGATTGTAGGCCTGTCAGTGCGATTATTCCTGCGACAAATCTAATTGTCTTATGATGGCCTCAACAGAATCTGGCTGAAGAGCCCAGCGATATGCTGGGTGTATCTCCCACCCATAACCGAAATCAGCAAACTTGTTGCTGAGGTATCTGTTCTCCTCGAAATACTTCCGTTGAATCTCTTCATTTGGAAGCATCTTTCGAGCGGTAAGAAAATTTATTTTATACAAAAACTGAGCAAGTTGTTTTTCTGTTGCGGGCTTCCCGTTCGCAAAACGAAATTCTCCAGTTTGTTGCACGGATTGAATTTTCCTAAACAACTGATCGGTGGCGAACGTATAACTCTCTTGAGCAGTTTTCTGCTTCCGAGTCGGCTTCATATTCATTATTAGTCGCTCAATGTCGGGCAATTCAGTTTTATACTCATTGATTGCGTCTTGAACGCGACCCTGAGAATAATCGTTGAAGATCGCACTAAAATGCTCTGTTCCAATAAGGTTACTTCCCGAGTCATAAGCGTTTCTTGCTGCGAGAGAACTTAATTTGACAAGATCACGTGGTCGTTTTCGGATCAAGGACATTAGCATTCGGTAGGTCGGAATATTTTCCCATTTCCCTTGGCCATAAAATCGCGGTTGCATTACTGGATCAAGAAATTTTGCCACCGCGTACTGTTCCCACTTGGCCATTTTGGTCTCATCGAACTGCCGGCCCAAGAATGTTTCAACACGTTTTACCAGTAATAGGAGTATGTCATGGTTGGTCCAGCTATACCAAATGACAGACCCGTCAATCTTATCGGTTGATTCATCAGAAGTGCGGTACAAGAAATACACGTCCGATCGCAATGCTATTCGGAACCGAATGCTCGCATTGTCCGCAGACAAATCACGCACCGCGTTTAATAGGGCTGATATTTTTTTAATGTCCTGTGGCTTGCCCTCCCAGCCGCGGTCTAAGTCGTCAATATAAATGGTGATAACGTGGTTCCGAAGAAAATTGTTGATGAGCAATCGTTGCGCAGCAGTCAAATCAGCCCTCTTTTCGATGTCCTTCACAGACCTGATCAATATGCTCGCAACCTGGCCTGTAGCCCACGTTACTTTAGAAAGTATTTCATTGCTGTTTTTTACTCCAAAGGACTCTAAAATTTTATGGCTGATTATTTTTATGAGCCCCTGCTTCCAGTCATGGATTAAAGCCAGAAAATCACTTGTATCGCGCCCGATCCCGACGATATCATCCGGGCGGATTGATACGGGTAGATACCCTCGCTCCGGGTCTTCTGAAATAGCAATTTTGAACAAAGCAGACTTTCCGATTCCCTTGTGTCCAACAAGTAGTCGGAGTGGCAACGTCCCGACAATTTGTTCATAGGTTTTGCTCTTGAAGTAATATTCCTTCAGTCTCGGTAACGATTCGTTTTCCGCCGCTTCGTTGCCAAAAAGTCGATAAATATTGTCTTCAGTGAAGTCAATGCTAGCAGAGAGTGACATACGTTCCACTAGCGTAACAGAGGAGTCAAGAATTGGCAGCGCTTTTTTCGTAGAGATCTCGGAATCTTTCGGTCCTATAACAAAGTTCATCTTGCTCACTGTCGCCTAGCAGCCTGTCGGACTTNNTAAGTCCGACAGGCTGCTAGGCAGTGGGTCTATGTGATTGAAACTTCTGCGAAGACGTATCTGTTGAATCCATCCACCGGTTCAACTTGGCTTCAATCTTGGAACGTTTCATTGCAAATCGCTCTCGTGATCGAGCGATGAGATTGTCCTTCCGGCCGATACGATTTTCCAACGGTGGCAGCATCTTTGCGCGGAAGGGTTCTCTGTTCGCTCCATTCTCAAGCAGTTTCACGATGGCCTCATACCGATTGAGGTCAGTAATCGCTGTGGCCGGAAAAGTTTTTCCAAACTCCTTTTCCAATACCTCAGCATCGGTATATCCCACGCGAAATGAAATGAGCGTTCCCACGTTGCCAAACACGGCCTGTCGGATGGGCAGCGGGAGTTGGTCAATGTATTGATGGGAGAGGATGAGAGATGAACGATACTTGCGGGCTTCTGCGAGAATCGAAGCGAACGCATCCGTTGAAAAATTCTGAAACTCGTCGATGAAGAGATAGAAGTCCCGGCGTTCTTCTTCGGGTCGGTTTGAGCGAGCCATTGCGGCCAGTTGAAATTGAGTCGTAAGCAGAGAACCGAGCAAATTGGCTTTTTCATGTCCAAGACTTCCTTTGGACAGGTTGGCGATAAAAAGCCGTTCATTGTCCATGATGAACGGAATGCTCACTTTGGTTTTGACCTGGCCCAGGATGTTCCGAACGACCGGATTCAACAGAAATTGGCCGATCTTGTTTTGGATCGGAGCGATGGCCTCTCGTTTGAAACGCTCGTCATACCCTTCATACTCCTCGGCCCAAAATGCCCGGATGAACGGGTCGGTGATCTGACGAATCACTTTAGCTCTAAACGTGTCGTCCGTGAGCATCCGATTGACGCCAAGCAGCGTGGCGTTCCTGCAATCGAGGAGTGCCGATACGGCGTTGTAGAGAATGTATTCCAATCGTGGCCCCCAGGAGTCGCGCCAGATTCCTTTGAAGGCACCCACAATGCCGGATGCCACAAGGTGCCGGTTATCCGGCGCGACATTTGCCAGCACGTTCAACCCGATGGGAAATTCCAAGTCACCCGGATTGAAATATACTAAGTGATCGGCACGTTTGGGCGGTATGTGGTGCAACAACTCTTCAGCCAAGTCGCCATGAGGATCAATGACTCCAACTCCATGTCCAAGCGCAATGTGCTGAATGATGAGATTTCGTAACAGAGTCGTCTTGCCAGAACCAGTTTTCCCGATGACATAGAGGTGTTGCCGCTGGTCACTGGTAGATATGCCAAAAGGCCGTGGGTCGCCCCAGCCTTCGCGCTCTCCAATGATGATAATCGGTTCGTCATTCATGGCTCCAAAAACAGTCGCCACTCCTTTCCACCGAAAGTCTGCGTTGTGTCCGACTTCCGTGTATGTGGAATCGACCTTTGCGCCGGCAGAAGTGTTTTGGGACACGCCGGCGAGGTAATAGCGACTGATCTTGAAACCCGAATGGGCTTTCACAGGATAGACGGAGCACATAGTTCAAGCTAGACGCCACAATTTGCCAAGTTGGGCATAAAATGGACGCGCCAGTCGGCGCGGCTCTCGAAATAGTGCCGCATTCGCGGCGGCGCATTTTCCAAAACTCGTATCGGTAGTGAAGCTCGTCGTTACCTCCGTGCTTCAGCACGAACCGGTCGCATCAGCGAGGTTGTCGTCGGGTGCGGTAGCACCTCATCTAAAACCAGTCCCCCAACGTGTCGGGGCATCGGACGGATAGTCCGTAGCGCCCGACTAAAACGCTTTTTGGATAAAGGACACCGGTTAGGGGGACTGCATCCCGATAGCCGAAGGAAAATGCGTTTTAGTCGGGCGATAGCCGACGACACGTTGGGGAGCTAGTGGTGCGGCGGTTAAGCCGTGCAAGTAGAAAAGTGATGGGCGTCCGCCCCTACATACCATGTATGTAGGCCGTATGGTAATGTGTGAGTTCAAAAGTGCAGTATGAGGCTGCGGTCAACCTAAATACCGATCCGCCTTGTCCCTGTATTTGGCTTCAGATTTCTTAAAAGAAAAATAGTTTCTTAAACCGCCACATTCGGGACATTGATTCAACATCGTGAATTCGCCGCGAATTTTATTTTGGCAGCGGGAGTTTTTTGTTTGCTGACCCATGTTTTGCTTTGCGTTCATAATTTTGGTAAAATTGTTTTGTTCGATTGGTTCGGGCGTCTGAAAACATATCTAGCACACGCCATAATGTTTTGGGTATTGGACAAACCCGGCTTTTCCCGGACACAAATATGAGCAATACATTCAACAAACACGAAGTGGCCTTTATTGAGGCTTTAAGAAAAGAAAGGCAGTGGACTTTTCAAGGCTTAATAGTAGAGCTTCAAAAAATCGTGGAAGCTGACATGGCCAAGCGCTCATTGGCTGGCAGACCTCCAACTTCAGAATACATAACGCGCGTTCTGCGTGGGCAGAGGGCCGCAAATGAGAACTGGCGGCTTTGGATTGCGAGTGTCTTTGGATTGAAACTAGCTCAATTCACGCAGCGCTTTAATTTGTTCATTGGAAAATCAAAGACGAATGGAACCCACCTGCCGCCAAAACCAGTTGTCCTACCGATCAATTATTGGCCGCACATGAAATGGAGGTCTAGTGCGACACCCGAACGCCAGATTGCAGCAAAGCTTTACGGTTTGTCTAAAAGCGGATTGAAAGCAACTTTTAAGCGAGTGCCAGGAGAATGGAAAGCACCGGCTGGTTTTGATGGTTACCCAACGTTGCGACAAATTGCTTGGGAACAGTTCACCACAAACTACAAACGGATGGAGAAAGAGCCACCGAATCCCGAACTTTTGTGGCATGTGAGCAAGCTCGATATGATCGATGCATCCACCGTCGCTATCGATTTGTTGTTGACAGGATATCAAGATGTTTTGATCACCAGTTCTCTCAAAGGCTTGAACACGGCTGTTCAGGTTGCTGATGGACGTACAGTAACAATTCAGGAGTGGCTGGCGGGACACTGGAAACCGGGCGATAATTCACAACCGATAATTCCCTGTTCCCGCCAGTTGGTGGTCAACCTGCTCGTCCTTACAAAGGACAAGGAGGTGATTATGGGGCTGCAAGGCCCAGACAATCCTGACGGCAGCAATAGCTGGGCGACAGGAGTTAGCAGGCTTGTGTATCCAAAAACAGATTCAGACAGCTACGGTATTCCAAGTCTTGAAAAGGCAGCTTCCAGCGGCTGTATTCGAGAACTGGGCATTCCCATCAGTGGCGATCAAGTAAAGTGGATGGTGCTGGCTGCCGGCCTGAAACTTGGCAGCTTTGCCTTTTTTGGGGTCGTTGAAACGAAATATGACCGGAATCAAATTCTGAAAATGTTTAAAGAGAACAGACAAACACACATCAAACACAATCTCGGTCATGAGGTCATTGATATTGAATTCGTGAAAGTTAACCCAAGCGTCATCGCTGAAAGGCTCAAAATTGAAAATTACCGGCCTTATATGGAACTTGGCCTGGCATTACTGTTATGGCTGCAAGATGAGGCTTCAATTGGATTTTAATTTTTTTACCCTCACCATTCAGAGGAATGCAACGATTGTAACCAGCCGCACTGTCAAGCCGAAGATGATAGCTGCACTCCAGAAACTCAAAGATTGTGCAAAATAAGACGACGCGTAACCATACGTTCCACTGCGATATCGCCATGCGCTTAAGTTTTTTTAGTGTGGTCATTTCGAAGCATCCTGTTCTACTGGTTGTTCCGCGCACGGCGTCGCGGGTGAGATCGTTAGAGGTCATTTGCATATCAGCATGAATATTCCACAGTCCGAAGAATTCAGAATCCTCCTCGAACGCTTCGCTGATGCACGTTGGGTAGAGTGGAGCGGATTGATAACCTCACAACCGGACGCGCCATTCACCTTTAAGTTGACAGAGCATGGAGAGGAGAGATTGAGATTGTTGGGGCGCATGTTGCTATCTGAGTTGCACGGTATTAGTGATTCAGAGTTGGCGACGTTGAAGAAACTTTTGGCCTTTGTTGCTGAGAAATACGGCGGCAAAAATCAGTGAGTGCATTTTGTGTTATGACGATTGTTTGTGGAGAATTGAATCTAACCCTAGCAATTGGCGCGCAACGCAACAGCCGGGAACGGTTTCGATTTGCGCCTGGCAATCCGGTTGAACGTTGCCCGCGCTCACGTGAACTAAAGCCATGAAGCTCGCCCTCAACTGGCACAAGCCGCTCGCACTCAGAGTCGATAAATACGGCAATGGAATTTACATTATTCGGCTCGATGCCATTCCAACGAAACCGGGTATTTACATCTTTCTCCGCACTCACGGTTCTGCGTTTGAAACCTTATACGTCGGGAAGGCCGACAACCTGCGCTCACGCATCAAGCAACACTTGAACAACCTTCAACTGATGAAGGGCATCGAGAACGCGAGTACAGGCAAGAGGCTTCTCACCTTTGCGGAGTTCATCCCGAAGCAAGGCCAGCAACAGACAAAGGCTCTCAGACGTATGGAGACCGCCTACATCCGTCATTACTTGTCTCGCGGTCATCAACTAATCAACAAGCAGGGAACGAAGATTGCAAAGGACTCTATCGCTTCGGAGCGCTCAGACCTCAGAAAGTTGATTCCGAAGTACCTCTACTTTGAACCATAGCCGCAACAGCTGCCCGCGCGCGAGCCTGTGTGAAAAGTCTTGACACCAAATTCGGTAACTATCAAATTTTCGATATGAGGAACTTTGATGAGTCTCCCAGCCCTCTTGGAGGATGAGGTTGAGCATCCAACAGCGCCGTCCATGAAGAAGTCACTTCCGCGTCCAGCTTCGTCACAGGATGCGGCCAGTTTCTCGGAGTAAGTATGTCATCATTCCCGGTGCCTAAGTCGGATGGAGAGCAACATCCGTTCGCTGCTGACTTGAGTAGCGTTTCAGTTTCTTTGTTCATTAGTTTTCCTTTCGCGGCGGCAGTTTCCCCGGCTGTCGCGCATCCAAGTCGTTTGGCCCCTCCTTGAAAATGCATCAACGTTTCAAAGCACCGCTAATCAACCCGACCTGGGAGGAAATCGTCGCGCGCGATCCGCTTATGGCGTTTTCTCACTACTTGTCTGGTCGGGTGCATGTTCTACTCGAGCTTGCCGACGAGATCATCGAACACCTTGATCAGGGTTTCTCTGAAGCGTGCGTCGATGGTGGACGTGTGCAGCGTGCCGAATCTCTGATGTGGCTGTGGATTCTCGGCGCGTACGAAGTCCTGCGGACCATGTGTCAAGCCAGAACCAGCTTCAGCGACAGGGCATTCAACGAGTTTGCACGCCTCAAGAAGCTCCTGTCCTTCGTGAGGATGCCCGCTGCCAAGATGGAGAAGCCTGGCAAGAAGAAGCCCGTGACCTCGAACAGAAGTCCGATGGGGTGGGACGTTCCGAAGCGCGATCTGTCGGTGAATGACCCGGAAGAGCAGCCGCATATTTCCGCACGGTTCTTGCTCGCGGAGTTTGACCATGTCTTCTCGTCATTGATGAAGCAAGATGTCTTGGCCACGCACGAGGAGTCATATTCGCCCGGGCCTAACAATGCTGGCACTTACTGAGAAAATAATATGCCTCGTTTGCAATTCACCGATCATGAAGCAACGATGCACAGAGCAACCGTTGTTTCTCTTGATCTCGCCGGTTTCTCAAATTTCTGTAATCAATCCGAACCTTCAGTTGCAATCACGGTTCCCGGCTTGATCAAACGCACTTTCGATTCGCTGAATGAGTTTTTTAATGAAGAGGATGAGTCCAACTCCATCTTTCCCAAGGACGATGGAAAGTTACCACAGCCGCGCTTCATCAAATACACCGGCGATGGTGCATTGATGTTTTGGCTTTGCCCGCCCAAGGAACAATTCTCGCAACAGTTCTGCAATTTTCTTGTAGAATCAATGCGCAGTTTTCAAGTTAAGCTCTCAAGTCAGCTGCCTGAGTGGGAGAAGGAATGGCGCATAAGAAAATTGCCCAAAAAGGTGCGGGTTGGAATTGCCACAGGTATCGTTTACGCGCTTCGACCACCGCATAGTTTTACCAGTCTGACTGACCCGTGCGACTATGTTGGATACTGCATCAACTTGGCGGTGCGATTGCAAAGTTACTGTCCGGCTTTAGGGTTTCTAGTTCACGGAAATCTCCATTCCAAATCGCCAGGGATGCGGCATTTGACGGCTATTAATTTGAAGGGCACCCAAGAAGAGCCAGTTGCAGTTTTCCGTGAAGACATGCGAAATGTGTCGCCAGCAGATTTGAAGCGTAAATTCTTGAGTTCGGAGTAAGTTAGGTGGCACAGCAGTATGGGCGAAATCGTAAAATCTCTTTTGACCGACCAGCACCTCTACCGATTTTCGGCCGATATTCTGATGCTCGTCAGGCAGAACGCTCACATTGTGAGCAAGATCCCGGATGATAGTGGGCTAATCTTCCACCTCAACCTCAGCAGCATATTTCTCGGTGGATCGTTCCTAGAGGCGAACTTGAACGAGGATATTGCACAGTGCGCACATGCTCCATCACCGGACATCAAACCGACTCCTCAGTTTTGGCTTACGTTGGAGGAAATGCAAAAAGACCTTTCAGCTGTCGAGAAGTGGAATTTGATCGCCGCCACACGCGGCGGTCAGCAGTGGAACGCGGCGGCAGAACCCTATCAATCCTATGACACGCTAGTTGCTTTGCGGAATGAGCTCGTTCATTTCAAGGGGCGGTACATCGTAGATAACTCACCTCCGATCAAAAGGCTCAAGCCCTTGATCGACCGATTCAAATCCAAGAAACACTGGAAGCTTGATGCAATGAATGTCGATCCATGGCTTGTGTCACTTGTGAGTTCAAAGGATCTCGCTTTGTGGATTGATTCCGCAATCTTCAATATTAACGCACGCAAGGACGAACTGTTATTGGGCTATACTCCTAAATCCGAGCTAGAGAAAGACACCCGACAGATGATTGATCTTAGCCGTGTCACCGGTCACTTTAAAACCAGCCACGAAAGGTCGAATTGAACCAGCCACCGACTNNGGTTCGTGGTGTCCGCTGACAGCCGATACGGGACTCCACCTAGCGGTGCCGTGGTATCTGAGGAATGATTGTCATCCTTACACTAAAAATCGAACTGCCCATCCCAAGGATTGGGCGGCTACAACTGGGCGGGCTTTAACTACCCCGCCTTCCTTTTGCATCTTATCGCTTGTGCCGGTGAGATTGTGGCAATGTGCCACAAACGGCGACAAATTGTGTTGGTGGGGCGTCGGGGGCCAGAAATGATTACAGAAAAAGCTCGCCTGCGGTTTTAGAAATGGGCAATGCAAAATGCGGCAATGAGATAATGAAATCAATTGTAACAGGCGAATGCAGGTTGTGCAGTCGGCAGTCCCCGCTATTGGAAAGTCATATCATTCCGAAGTTTGCAATCCGCTGGACAAAGGTGACCGGCACCAGCTATTTGCGCGGAATTGAAACGCCAAACTTACGTCTCCAAGATGGAATAAAGGAGCGGTTACTGTGTGCTGCTTGCGAACAGCTTTTCGCTACGCGCGAGAGTTATTTCGCGGCACACATTTTTACTCCAATGCTTGCGAGCGTTTCCCGAATTCAATACGATGACCGACTGGTCTATTTCATCGTGTCACTCCTTTGGAGGGCGCTTCAAAAAAACCTTCAAGAAGCCCGTGATATGGGCTACGAATTCGTCGCCGAGATTGAAAAGGCTGAAACTGAATGGAGGCAATTCCTTCTTGGACGCAGAACGCTCGACCGGTTCGATCATTTTCATGTTTTTGTGGCTGACCTATCAGTTGGAAACCCACCTGGAGTGCCGAAGTTCAATCTTTACTGTAGTCGCGCGTTTGATGCCACGTTCTTCGACCTTGAAGAGCGCTGCTATGTCGTCGTGAAGTTCGCCAGATTCTTTTTCATTGGAGTATTGACCCAATACAATGAATCAGACTGGCGAGGAACACGTATCACAAATGGATCGGGCACACTAAGCGTCCCACAAGTAATTAAGGATCGAGCTTTTGGAGGTTGGTTGATGGCACGAGCAAAGTTCGCTTTCGAAACATTTGATTCGACGATCAGCAGCAACCAGCTACGAGTTATTCGCGAGCACGTCCGACATAATTTGCCTCGTCTCCGGAATTCGGATTTGTTCCGTGTCGCGATGACTGATCAGATTGATCATGAGTCGGTAGTCAAGCGAAGTAAACGTGTGGGACGAAATGATGAGTGCCCGTGTGGAAGTAGAGTTAAGTTCAAAAAGTGCCACGGCCGTCCCCTTTAGTTCGGGCTTGGGACGACTCAATTTGCCGGATAGCCAGCATGGTGTTTCTGGAATAATTGGAAACGGTTCGGATCATGTCAACTGACACAACAACGATTAAAGGCGTTTGGTGGAAGCCGGAAGACCCGAACAAAAAGCTGCAAGGTGAAATACTTTATGGTCCAATGAGCGGGGCTGAGATCGACTTGTTCGGTCTTTTTTATAACCCGTTAGATGAGGCGAGTATCGTTCAAAGGTTCACCTTATACGGGCTGACTTTTAAGCAAACGCCCATAACCTTATTCGGATGTTTTGCTGGATCGAGTTCGTTGCATTTGGGAGGCGGGGGTGCTTCTAAAATCAACAGCGTGTCCGGTATCGTTGGGGGACATTATGAAAGCCTAGACAAAGTTTATTTCAAAAAGGTCTGTGCGAATATCACCGGGTTGCGGGACTGGATATTGACATCAGGGTTCGAGATAAAATTTGCCGAAAAGCCGGGCGGTTTCACATTGGCGTACCAAGTTCCAAACTCAATTTCGTTGGGGGAATTCGACTCCATATCAATCAGGATTGAGTTTAAGAGCGTGATGCAGCCGGGTGTCAATCACGTTCAGATTGAACAGGATTGCATTCTGGTCTTGGAAGCAAAACACATGCTGCCCTACGCTAACTTTGCACAATACTTTAACGCGTTTCAGCGATTTCTTTGCTTGGCGATTCAGCGCCCTATCTATTCCACAAAAATTATCGGCAATATTGACCAGCCTAAATTCATAGCGAATGAAACTCCCGTTTTTGAGGATTACATGATGATCAGAAAAGCGACCGGGGTTGATGACTGGGAAAAAGAGAAGCTTACCCCTCACGATCAGCTATTTATTTTATCTGAGCTTAAACCCTCACCGGAACTGGTTTTCAAACAATTCATGGAGCGCCAAGAATGCCTTGAAGCCCCGATGGATTTGTATTTTTCTACGGTTTACAATCAGACTCACTTGCCGCGCGTCGAATTTCTTACTTTGGCACAAAGCTTGGAAGCATATCACCGCGTTGCAATGCCGGGAGTGTATATGAATGAGGAATCATATCGAGGCGGCTTACATGAGAAATTATCGCAAGTCATTGCCACCTCGCCTGAACTTGAGGCTGATTTTCGAGCAAGTCTAAACAAAAAACTCCAATACCTTAACGAATTTTCATTACTAAAACGATTACGGGACTTGGCGAGAAAACACGCTACCATTCTCCAGCCGTTTCTTGGCAAGGCCGAAGATTTTTCACAATCTGTCAGTGATTTGAGAAATAAATTGACTCATCCAACCAAAACTAGCGTTGGGGCTGATAAAGATTACCATAGGCTCTTGCGCCTATCGGAGCAAATGGCCTTACTCCTTGAAGTTTGCTTTCTCAACGAAATCGGTTTCGCCGAGGATCAAATAAAGGCAATTGTTTCGGATCGAAGCAAGCGTGCCGTGAGAATTGATCACGGATGGATTTAGCCATAGAGACTTGAAGGGTAAGTGTCGTAGACCAC
This sequence comes from Limisphaerales bacterium, assembly GCA_003140275.1. Lineage (GTDB taxonomy): Bacteria > Verrucomicrobiota > Verrucomicrobiia > Limisphaerales > PALSA-1396 > PALSA-1396. The sequence goes on along the minus strand of PLJQ01000478.1, from coordinate 6,776 downwards.
TGGTTATCTCGCGTGAATGAATTTTGAAACCAGTCAGACAGTTAGCCTCCGGCAGCATCATCCTTTACCCAAATTTCCTTTGGAATTGCTATGAACGTCGGTTCACCATCTTTACTTCGTGCCGTGATGTTGGCGTTATAAGCTCCTTTCGGTGCGACGATGACTTGAGCATTAGGTCGTGGCCGGATACCGCGACATATAACTCGAGACACTTTAGAAATTTTGGCCTTTGTTGAAAGCGACATACGCTTCTTTACTCGCTCGTCTCGTTGTCTGATATGCCAGTTTACGATGTAGCTGGTTGGATAATCTCGAATCGATGGCTGAACCATGACTTGCAAAAGTCTTTCTACAACTCCTGCATGCAACGAAATGACGTGTGTCATTTGCGACATAGCCCGGTAGATAATTGCGTGAATTTCCGGATATGTTTCAAGCTCGCGCCCAAAATCATGCACGAATTCTTCCGTTAGGTCTGCTGGTCCGGTTATGCCGACTATATGCAGCGCCCCATTTTTCAAAATTGTTGGAAATTTTTTGGCTGCGTTCTTGAGCAAGCCGCCATCGACACTTTGATATGTTCCCCCATCAGACAGCCTAGCCCAATCCGAGGGTCGGAATTTTGCTTCCAAATATAGAGGAAAATCATGCGCTGTAAAAAACCAATCGACGTTACTCCCGCCTACTAATTTACCTCCTCGTCGGACATCAAATTGTGCTCTCCAGCCATTAAGCCAAAGCAGTTCTTCGACAATTGCCAAATGTTTGTTTGGTGCTTTGAGTTCTCTCCTTACTTCTGCCTGGTCTTCGGATTTGAGATCGCTCCACGCGTCCAAAGCGCGGGCTAAACGCACTGGACATCCCATGTTCATCCCAATTCCATCGCCGTTACTTACAAAAGTAGAATCCAACGGATCTTTTGGGGGCGCACTGTGACTGCCCCAGCCGGAATTTGGAACGAAGTAGTAAATGAAAGACGGCATCCCTTTTGGAAGGCACGGTTGCGCAGGGAATTCGAGTTCACGAAGTTGGCCGTAAAGATCATCGAATGGTAATTCAACATTGGCGAGATTCCTCTCCAGTCGTTGTACTGCGGCAACTGGATCGTCGTAGTGACGATACAGCAACCGGACAAGAAGATCAGTTTCCATTCGACGAAATTACGGCATAATCGGAGTTACACAAAGACTTCCGTTTCGAACAAATCAGTATGAGCAGTTCAGCGAGTGGGCGGATGTTTCGCCGAGAAAGCTCTACCGACTCGCCTGCTATAACCAACGATGGAAAAATCAAACTGGTTTACATGCTCAAGCAACTTGCCCTCTAATGGAATTGGCTTTGTGTCCGTAATTTCTTTCGCGCAATGTTCAGCCCAGTTCGCAATGAATTCATTCCGAAGTTCATTTGGTTTGAGCAGAAGATCTTTCAGTTTTGGCCCAACGTCATTCGGCGCTACGAAACGATACTTTCTTGGAATGGTGTAATCACCCACGAAGGTGAAATAGCAAAGTTTGCCAAGCTCAATCCAAATATCAGAAGGATTCAATGGGCGCTTGTAGTGTTTGCACTGGTAATTGTCCCACGCGGACGATGAAACCGGAACGCCCAAGAATCCAACCACATCCCGCCCTTTGTCACCAGCGCCGCTGAACCGCTGAACCTGAGCGTATTCAGATTTGAGCCCTTGCGTCCATTCATTGATGAACTCTTCCCATTGCCCAGCGTCATATGCAGAAACAATTTGACGAGGTGACAGTCCTTGCGACGCAAAAGACTGATTCGTCGCCAAACTCGAACTATGTGCTGGCGCATTTTGGGAGGACATGCGGATGAACGCACTACTATCCGAAATTGTTTGCGGTGGCAAGGATTGTCCACTCCCCGCTTCAGGCGGGACTAGGGAAGGGTGGCCCGAGCAAAGCAGACTCGGTTGGCGCTCGAACGCTTTCAAATGGTTTGCTTCGATACGCTTTACAACTTTTCGGACCATCTGTTCTTTCGGGTGAACAGAGTTGCCAGCGAATTCCGAAATGTGATAACGTCTCTCAAGTTAAACATTCAAATTGGCTCAACAAAAGCAAACAACATGAAACCTGACGAGAAACCTGAAAAGCCCGAGAAGCCGAAAGAAAAATACTTCTATTTCGTTGATGGTGACAAATTCGAATCTGAAAACGAGTTCACCACTGGAGCAATCATCAAATCGAGGCTCCCGGAAGCAAAGAGGGGTTATGCCCTGTACCTTGAGGGCCACGGTAATGACCCGGACACGTTGATCAACGACGATACCAGTGTCTCCTTGGAAAAGGAAAAGGGACCAAAGCGATTTTACACAGTCCCGCCAGCTAGCTTTGGCCTTTCATGACCCCAATCGAAGAGCAGTTTGAAGTTTTGCGCACTTCCGTTTCCGAGGCTTCGCTTGAGAAGCTTCCTGACGGGACCCATCTCGTCGTTGTCCAAGGAGTGCGACTGCCCAATGGATGGTCTAAGAAAGCTGTGGATGTAAAATTCCATGTGCCAGCCGGGTACCCTTTCGCGAAGTTGGATTGCTTCTGGGCCGATCCGGACCTGCGCCTTGCCAGTGGAGCGAATCCGATGAATACAGGTTCCAATGCTATCCCGCACGTCGCATCTCCCCACCTCTGGTTCTCGTGGCATGTCGGAACGTGGAACCCGAACATTGACAATCTTCTCACTTATTTTTACGTCATCAGGCGGAGGCTCAGTGATCCCCGATGAGCCGCCTTGCTCTAACGTCTGATTTTCTGTCCACGCTGCGGAGTAATCTGCTCAAGCATAAAAGGGAAACGTGCGCTGTTCTCTATGGGCGGGCGGTCAAAGTATCTGACAGACTTGCACGAATCGTGGTTCGGGAGTCCGACCATCCCCAACTCAGCGCTTACAGTGAGCGCACTTCAGTGCGAGTTCAGCTTCGCCCTGAATTTGTGGCCGAGGTTGTACAAAGGGCACGCCGAAACAAGGAGTCGGTGATTTTTGTACACACGCATCCCTTTTCCCTAAATGAATTTTCTGCGATAGATGACGCGGGTGAATCCGAATTGGCAGCATTTCTAAATCAGCGCATCCCGGAAGTGGCACACGCTGCCCTACTGCTGACGCCGGAAGCTAGCATCGCACGCGAACTTGGGACTGACAAACGCCTCCGGGTGGTAGGCGTTGGCGAAAAAATACTTTGGAGTGATACGTCAGTCGTCACCGGGGCGGACGACCGCTACGACCGTCAAATCCGGACTTTTGGTCTTGAGGGACAGAAAATTTTGGGATCAATCCGCGTCGGCATTGTAGGCGTAGGCGGCACTGGCTCTGCGGTACTCCAGCAACTTGTACACTTAGGAGTACGCGATTTAGTTCTCATCGACCCCGACACGATTGAAGAAACCAATTTGAACCGACTTTTCGGAGCGAGGCCACAGGATGTAGGTCAACCTAAGGTAGCCGTGGCAGAAGCTTGGGCTAAGAGGATCAATCCAGCGGCGAAGATCGAGACCAAGCTCGACAGCACGCTGAAAGCTTCCGTGGCAAGATCGCTCGCCGACACAGATTTCGTTTTCTGTTGCACAGACTCTCACGGCAGTCGCGCCGTACTGAACCAATTCGCTTACCAATATCTTGTGCCGACAATTGACATGGGTGTCGTGATCGCAGTACAGGCAGGCAAAGTGACGCACGTCGCTGGGCGAACGCAGATGCTCGCGCCTGGCCTCGCATGTTTGGCTTGCGGAAACCTCCTTGATGCCGAGCAAATCCGCCGCGATTTGTTGACCGATTTCGAGAGACGGGCGGACCCCTATATTTTGGGCGAACCTGAACCGGCTCCCGCGGTGATTTCTCTGAATAGTACTATGGCATCACTTGCGGTAACGATGTTTCTCAACGCGGTGGCCGGAGTGCCAGGCTCTGGTCGTTTTCTAAACTACAATGCAATAACTGGAATTTGTCGCCCGGCCATTTGCACGCCACATCCTTCTTGCGTTGTCTGTTCTTTCCGAGGTGCGATAGCGCGCGGCGACGAGTGGCCCCTTCCTGCGAGAGAGGGTTAACATGGAACAACCCGAACGGAAAAGCGTCCTCTGCATCAGTTCGCTTCCGATTCCGCGCGAACCTTTTGACGAGCGCGGTTTGGCTCTTTTAAGGGTCGGAATAGATCAATTGAAAGTGGCCGCGAATTTCGGCCGTGCGATACTGGTTGCCGAAGGACCCAATAGGGTTGGAGCCATTCGAAGACAGCTTGAACAGTTATATCCTCTCGCCCCTGATTATGGACTCGCGCTCGCAATTCTTGTAGGCGCAGAAAAGGACATTGTCGCGGTTAACCAGATACTCAGCGAAATGGGAATTGGAAGGCTTGCGACAGTACGTTTGTTATCAGAAGTGATTCAGGCCGCCGAGTTTGTCCGCAGCCACGATCCTGGACCGATTGTCGGAGAAGCCGTAATTGAGCCCGCTTCAATCAAACTGTCCGACGAATACAAAACACTCCTACGGCGAGCCTTTTTCGATTGTGAGCGACTTTTTTTAGAGAAAATAACTGGTGGTAAAGCCTCGATGTCAGTTTTTCGTGTTCACGCATGGTTGAAGCCTGAATTGTGTATCGTTGGCCCGCGCCCGTTACCATTTTTTGTAAAAATGGCAGAGTATAGTTCGGTTGAGACCGAAAAGATACATTATCGCGTGTATGCCGAGCACTTTATTCCTTTTAATTTTCGTCCCAACATTGACCACAAAAGATGCGTGCGGACTCGCTCGTTGGCGGCACTTGCCGGTGATTTTGTGGACGATGCAGTTCCGCTTCGCACGTGTCTGAAGATGGGGCTTGCCTCTGGAGTGCTTTTTTCCCTGTTTGAAACAAGCCTGAAAGGTTTTCGTCTTCAACCTGTCGCTGCAGGCAAGAAACCCGAAAGCCACATTCTAGCAGGTTTTGTCCGTGGGCGAATCAAAGTTAATGAATTACTGGAAGACGTAGTAATCCGTGCCAAGGAATTCGGACTTTCCAAGAGTCCCGTTGACCTGGAGATTGCAATCTACCAAGAAGCAGCAAAGCTGCTTTGCTTGCGAGGACCATGCCATGGCGACTTACACTCTGGTAACGTAATGGTTCGAGGCGGTGACGCGATTCTCATCGACTTCTTCTCTGCCGGAGATGGCCCTCTGACTGCCGACCCAGCAGCTTTGGAGGCTAGTTTGATGTTCGGCACCGACGACGAGGACAAGGTAGGTTCCAACGATGAGTGGAGAGCTTTTGTGGACCAGATCTACAATGCAATAATGCCCACATTGCATCCTCCCGCGCTTGCTGAGAGCAAGCCAGGTACTTTTTCTTGGCTACGGCGTTCGATCAGAGAATTGCGCCACATCCTTCTCGGCTGCAACGTCGATGAGAAGGAGGCAAAGTTGGTACTTGCTGCTTACTTAATGCGGTTTGCTCGGCTCGGTCTGGAATCTCTAAAGAATCCTAAAGTTAAACCTCTGGCCTTTGATCGGCATGCATACGCATTGGTTATTGCCGAGCGCATTGTCGCGAGTCTGTCCATCGTTACCACGCCAAAGGGAGGCTCGTGATGACTTCGCGCGCAAAAGAAATTACGTTTCGTGGCAAAGTTGAGAGTCGCGATGTGGCTGCGTCCCTATTATCGAATGCAGGCGATGCCGTGGTCGTGGAACGCGGCAAGCCTCGCCTTCTCATCTTGCGTTGTCCCTGTGGCTGTGGCGACGATTTGATCATCAACCTCGACAAGAGAGCGGGAGCTGCTTGGTATCTCTATCAGAAGCGAAAAGGGATGACGCTCTTTCCGTCTTACTGGCGTGACGACAAATGCGGTTCACACTTCATACTCTGGAATAACCACATTTACTGGTGTCTTGGTTGGGAGTCTGAAGAAAGCGATACATGGCAAGTTTCCTTGGAAATCGAAGATAAGGTCTATGCTGCGTTGCCAGACGAGTGGTTCGTGAGCTACGACCAGCTTGCCGAACAGTTAGGCATAATCCCGTGGGAGGTTCTCCAAGCCTGCCGCCAGCTTGTGAAGCAAGATAAAGCCGTCGCAGACAAAAAACCCCGGAGCGGAATGTATAGGCGGATTAGCTAGGCAAGTGTTCGCGACCAATTAGTTTAGACCTCCTCCATGCAGTAGAGCATCAAGGAACATATCTGCTGACAACTCTTGAAGAGAATAATTCGGCAGTCTGACATTCATCAGAACGAGTGGATTAAATGAGGCGGTGTCTAAAATCACTGAGTCTGGCAGAAAACTTGCCGTCCCCGGCAAATCTCCACCTCTATGTTAGTTTGCCGACGGCGACTATCCTGTACGTATATGAAAAAAATATACAACACAGGGCAAAGACGTTTGTTTCGCAGATGGGTCAGGCAGTTGTTTTCGAGTTGGATGAAACGGCAAAATTGTCTGGAGAAGATTCTTGAGAGGCTTCAAGACATAGAAGATCAAGTTGAAATCATCGCGCGGGAAATTGCCAAGCAGATCAAGTCGGGGAAATAATGACAGGTCACACTACGAATCACCGCTCGACAGGAAACCCAAACTCCTTTTTGAAGTGAGCATATATGAGTGCGGCTGCTCGTTCCGCTTTATGCCCGTAGGTTCTGACTTCCTCTAAGTCTGCCAGCCGTCTTGGAGGATGAGAGGCAATTGCCCCTTTTCGTCTATATGTTGAGCGGATATTTTCAGGTTCGATTGCCCCGTTTTCCTCATCGCAAGGAGACATGGACATTTTCAGTATCAGAAACGGTTTTGAGG
>PLJQ01000444.1 GCA_003140275.1 Limisphaerales bacterium | reverse complement strand
TTGTAATGGTGTCGCACACCATGCAAGGCGGCTGCCTTTGCGAGAATGCGCCCGGTCTGCGCATCGATTATTCCAACATGGAAATTGCCGCCGTGCCGGCGCCGCGTCCGCAAATTTTAGTGGCGGCCACCGGCGATTGGACCAGGGACACGCCGACGGTGGAAGGCCCGGCCATCGAGGGCGTTTATCGGCTGTTCAAGTCGCCGCACAAGTTGCGGTACGTGCGTTACGACTTCGGCCATAACTACAACCAAACCAGTCGCGAAGCCGTCTATACCTGGTTCAACCAACAAATGTGTAATCCCAACGACCCGCACACGGTCAAAGAAATGGCTTACAAAAAAGAATTGGACCAGGATTTACGCGTTTGGCCGGACGGAGAACTGCCCGCCGACGCTCTGACCGAGCCGCAATTGATTGAGTCGTTGATCAAGCTTCATCAAGCGCAGTGGCAGGCACTCAAGCCGACCGACAAAAAATCACTGGTGAATTTCAAAAAGGTGATGCAGCCCGTTTGGAAACACACGCTCGAGGTGGAATTGCCCGATGCGCACAGGCTGTTGGTCGAGACCGGTAAAACAACGCGATCCGACGGCTTCATCGCCACTCAAGTTGCATTGGGTCGAAACGGAAGAGAAGATCGGATCCCGGCGGTATTGTTCATTCCAACGAAAGCGGGAAAATCGACGGCGGTTGTGCTCTCTCATCCGGCGGGCAAGTCCGCTTACCTGAACGCCAACGGAGCACCAACCGGATTGGCCAGGGAACTGATCGGTAAAGGGTTTTCGGTGTTGCTGCCTGACGTTTTTCTGACGGGCGAACTGGCTGATCCGGAGTTGGCCAAGACGCGTAAGTACACGGAAAAGTATTTCACGACTTACAATCGAACGGATGTTCAGGAGAGAGTTCAGGACCTCATCACCGCCTGCGCTTTTGCGAAAACCCACGCCAAAGACCGTCGCGTCATTCTTTGCGGCACGGGTCGCGCCGGGCTGTGGGCGTTGCTGGCGGCACCCGCAGCGGATGCGATCGTGGCCGACTGCGACGCGCTCAATGTTGCGAGTAATGAGGCGCTATTCGCGCAGGATCTGTTTTTTCCCGGCATCCGCAACCTCGGCGCGTGGGAAGGGGCGGCGATGTTGGCAGCGCCGAATCCGCTGCTATTGCATAACACCGGGGAAAACTTTTCGACCGCCTCGTTGCTGGCGACCTATACCGCCGTGCGGGCAAAGGCTTCATTTCGTGAAGAAAGCGGACGTTTGTCAGACGTTGAGCTTGCGACACGAATTTCGCAGTTGAAGCCAGGATAAATTCCTCCAAACACCAGCTCAGTATTTTTGAATGCGCCAGATCCGCTGACGCGCTGACAGCGATTCCCCCATGAACCCCACTGCCATTTGGTTGGTGACGATCGCTCACCCGCACGGGAGAACGCAGGCTCTGACGTCAGACGCTTGACTAAATGTTAACGAGGGCTGCGAGTGGGTTGATGATTGGGCAGGTGGCGCGGGGAAAACTCCGGCACTGGTTCACCCTTATCGAAACACCGTCAGACCGAGAATCGTAACAAACAGGCCGAACGCCAACCGAATCGTGCTGCCCATGCGAATTCGTTTCTCGTTGGCGGTGGCCCAATTCAGCAAGTCCCGCAGTCGCCACGGCGAAACCGTGAACCAAATGCCGGCGACCACCAACCCATAGGCCCATCCGCTGATCACCCAGCGCCAGTCGGTGTCCGCCCAGCGGACCGTGTCCACCATCAACTTGGCCAGCAACATGAACACGATGGCGAGACCGCGCACCGCCAAAAAATCGGTGACGAAAATACAGATGGCCACGCCGGCAACCGTAAAGCCGATCAACATCATCGGCTTGTAGGTGGCGAAATCCGAGTTGTCCTCCTGCTTCACGTACCAGACAAACCAGAGCGTGCCCAGCAGCATGAGCGCGTAACCCCAGGGCAGCGACCGGGGAAACTTGCGCACGGCGGCCGCGAACGCGGCGGGTTTCATCAAGCCATAAATCTGCGGCAAACCGAGGCCCAATCCCATCACCACCGCCAGTGTCGAAACATTCAGGTGCATAAAACAAATCAGTCCAAATTGATGATCGCCGGGTCACCATACAGCGTGAATGAACCGGCGCGAGTAATTTTAACATCCAGAAGTTGTCCACGATGACGCTCCGTGCCGTCGAAGAGTACGATTTTGCTGCAACGCGACCGGCCCGTCATGCGGGCCGAATTTTTCTTGCTCGGTCCTTCGACCAGGATTTGCACGCGCTCGCCGATGTGACGCCGGTACTTTTGCGCGCCGATTTCGTTGATCAACTTCAACAACCGGGCATTGCGTTCTTCCTTCACTTCCTGCGGCACCTGGCCCGGCAGGGTCGCGGCGGGCGTGTCTCTGCGCGGCGAATACTTGAAAATATAGGCGTTGTCGAATTCCACTTCGCGCGCGAGCGACAAAGTTTCCTGAAAGTCTTCCTCGGTCTCGCCGGGGAAACCGACGATGATGTCAGTAGTGATTCCCATGCGCGGCTGGATGCTACGCAGCTTTTCAACGATGCCGAGGTAACGCTGGCATGTGTAGCCGCGATGCATCAGCTTGAGAATGCGGTCGCTGCCGCTTTGCACCGGCAGATGCGCGCTCTCGACGAGTTTTGGCAACCGCCCGTAAGCCTCGACCAAATCATCGCCGTAACCTTTCGGATGCGGCGAAGTGAAGCGGATGCGTTCGAGTCCTTCGATATCGTGGATCGCTTCGAGGAGCTGGACGAAGGTGGAAGTAGCGGCAGGCATCCTGCCTGCCGTAGAGGGCGGCATCTTGCCGCTCGGACCAGCGCCCGATATTCCAACGCGCACAGATTTATTCACGATCATTCCGCCGGGCGGGACGCCCNNCTCTACGGCAGGCAGGATGCCTGCCGCCACCTGCCGCCTTCCGTAGCTCGTCACGATCTGGCCGAGCAAGGTGATCTCCCTGACTCCGAGCGCGACCAATTCGCGACATTCGGCCACGACGTCGGGAATGGTGCGGCTGCGTTCTTCACCACGGGTGTAGGGAACGATGCAAAACGTGCAGTATTGGTTGCATCCTTGCATGATGCTGACAAAAGCCGTGACCTGTGGCGCCGGTCTGTGGCCGTTGCCGTTTTTCCCGTTCCCTCCGTAAAGCACGTGCTCGCGTATCGTCGCTTCGCTCCCATGCTCTTCCGCCACATCAACGACCTTGTCGCGACGACCGGCAAAAATATCGCCGAGGTAATCCGCTGTGCGATGGAACTTTTGTGTGCCGATGACGAGGTCAACATCCGGCAGTTTGTCGATGAGTTGCTGGCCGCGACTCTGCGCCATGCAGCCCATGAATCCGAGCACGACGTTGGGACGATTTTTCCGCGCGTCGGCGGCGAGGTTTTGCATCTTGCCGATGGCCTTTTGTTCGGCGGCATCACGCACGCTGCACGTGTTGAGCAGGATGACATCCGCCGTTGCTTCCGACGGCGACAGCGCATAGCCCTTGGCGACGAGTTGCGCCGCAACAGCTTCGCTGTCGCGCTCGTTCATCTGGCAACCGTAAGTTTTGATAAAGACACTCGGCATGATGCTGAGAGTGGCGGGGATGTTACTTCAGCAAAAGGCGGTTGAAAAGGACGAACATGAACACGCAGATGTTTGCGCTGGACAGGATTAATACGCTGCCGAAGATTCGCACGCGACGTTACCGGTCGGGAGATCGCGGCTGACTTCCTCCGGGAGACCACGGAAGGTCCGGGCATTACTGATGAAAGTTTATTCCTATGAAGATTGCAGGGCTGCTGATCTGGCTCACGCTTAGCAGCGGGTTTGGCGCTCCAACCAATGACTGGCCGGTCTATCGGCACGACGTTGCGCTCACCGGTGTTTCCCCCGCCAAGGGCAAAATCGTGACGCCCGAGGTGAAATGGGAGTATTACCTGGGCGCTCCGTTCGTCGGCATCGCCGCGAATCGAAACGATGAGCCTTCAAACGTGGCCGACCTCGACGGCGATGGCACGCCGGAAAGGTTTTCTATCAACGGCAAAACGATTGAGGTCACCGACCTGTCAGGCAGGCGGCTGTGGTCGTTCACGGTGAACGGGCAACCCTTGGGCGGAAACGTGCGCGTGTGCAGACTGTTTCCTGATCGCAAGGGACAACAGATCATCTCGTTTTCCCATCGTATGGACACGGGCGAGGGGCAGGCCTATTGTTTCACTTTCGACAAAGGCGCGCAGAACGGCGAACTGGCTTGGACGACCGGACCCCTCAAAGATCAATACGCGCCGACGCTGATCGTGGACGACGTGGACGGCGACGGATTGCCGGAGATCGTCACCGCGCCGCATTACCGTGTGCAGATTTTCAATGGTCAGACCGGCGCGCTGAAAGCCGAGGTGCCCGTCGCCAAAGGCAGAAACTACGGTATCCTTCTCAGCCGCCCGCGACACGATCGACCACAAAAGGACATTTACGTCATCAGCGATTTCGTGTTGCACGTCGAATGCGTCCGCTTTGAAAACGGCAAGTGGGTTCACGCCTGGGGACACAAGTATCTCGAAAACGAAAACGCGCCGCGTCCCGAGGGCCGGCCAAACTACATCCACGTCGGGCCGAACCCTGTGACGGACCTGGACGGCGACGGCCAGGACGAGATGGCGTACATGCTCGTGGACGGAGACACGGACGACCAATGGCATCTCGTTGTTCGCGACTGCGAGTCCGGGAAAGTGAAAGCGGACATCGCCGGCGTGTGGTTGTGGTCGATCACTGATCTAAATGGAGACGGCGTCCCGGAAATCATCTACACGCCGACGCGCGAAAAGCGTCCGCCGACCTACTGCGATCTGCACATCGGCCAACTCAAAGGAGACAAGATCACCGACCTCGCGGTGCTCAAGCGCGTTCGTCCTCTGTTGATGAATGCCACGCTGCCGCCGACGGCGAATACCATCGCCGACGAAGGTTCGTTGGACATACTGCGCGCGGATATTGATGGCGACGGCAAACCGGAGCTTTTCTTCGCTGAGAAAAGCAAGTCAGGCCGGTTTGAGGACAGCTTCTGCGCGGCTTCGCTGATGCCCGACGGAAGTCTGAAACGAATCTGGAAGTTTGCCCAACCCGGTCATCGCTTAAACCTCGTCTTTGCCGGCACAAATGAAGTACGCGTGCGCGACTTGACCGCCGCCAAAGTCCTGACCCTCGACGCAAAAGGCAAAATGATCAGCCAGACGGAACTGGGCAAACCGGGCGGGTTCACAACGTTGCCCATTGCCGTTGACCTGGACGGCGATGGACGGAATGAAATTGTCATTCAAAATGCGAACGATGAGATTGTAGCCCTCAAGCCGGGGAAGGAACCTTCCGCGCCACCGACGATTCTTTGGTCGGTTCCCGGCGTCGCGATGGGCTTGTCCGCAGGCTACGCCCGGAATGGAGCGCTTTGTCCACAGGCGGCCGATGTGGACGGCGATGGTCGTCCCGAAGTTCTGTTCGCGGCGGAAGACGAGCGCGGGTTGAGTTCGCTCGTCTGCGTCAACGCTCGGGGAAAAATCAAGTGGCGCCGTTCCATCGAAGGCTGTCCGTGGGGCGGATTGCAAGCGGGCATCGACCATTGGACAGTTGGGCGGTTCACGGGCCGGCGGCGTGGGTTGGACGTTTACGTCGATCTCCACCGCCGATCCAAGGGCAGCGGTGAAGGTTGGGTGCTGCGCGGCGACACCGGCGAAGTTGTCTGGCAGCGGAAAGGACTCGTCGCCAAGGAATCCGCCATGCCCTTCGGCGGGGGGATCCCGTCGGTGGCGGACATGAACGGTGATGGCATCGATGATTTGGTGGAGATGTTCTTCACGATTTATGGCGTCATCAGCGGCAACACGGGTAATCCGATTTTTCCGCCCGCCTTCGTGACGAGTCCCAACTATTTCGGCAAGTGGCTCGCCTACTCCGAGCCGACGGTCGCCGATCTCAACGGCGACGGCAAGTTGGAGGTCTATCTCAACTCCCGCTCGTACGCGCGTGGCGGGTATGCCGCCGTCCACGCTGACGGCAAACCGCTCTGGGCGGAGTTCCACAACAACGATGAAGGCTCCAACGGCTTGGGACCGGTCGGGGACTTCGACGGTGATGGCAAACTGGAAATCGGCGTGCCCGTCCTCAACGGCACTTTGCTCTGCCTCAACGCCGCCGACGGCTCACACAAATGGAGCATCAAAAACCCGGTAACCGGTGACGTGGTGGCGGCGGATGTGAACGGTGACGGCATCCTGGAACTCCTTTTCGCCGGACAAGACGGCAAGTTGCACGCGGTGAGTGGAAAGGATGGGCACGAAGTCTGGACCATTAACGCCTCCGGGCCGCCAGTGGTTGCAGACGTGGACGGCGATGGATTGGTCGAAGTTCTGGCAGTTGGCAACGACGGAGTGTTGCGGGTCATCGGGGAAAAGAGCGTCCCCTTCCAGCGCAAATAGGGGAGGTCCTGTTGCAACGGCGCAAACACATGACTTGTTGCTGAGAGGGGTTTCCACGATTGAACTATTGCTCCGCAAACCATTAAAGCCTCGTTTCCCTTGGCGAGTTGAACAAGAGCGAGATTGGTGGATGCTTCACTACTACCGTTGGTACACGTTGCGTTCCGCTGTATCGTCCGGCTAAAGTTGGGTGCTTGTTAGACCATTATTTATCTCGACCACAACGCCACGACGTCGGTGTTGCCTAAAGTTTTCGAGGCGATGCGCCCATGATTTCACGGAGCAATGGGGCAAGGAGCGCGTACGGAATTTTGATGAAGCTGACTTTGAGAGAGGTCACGGGCATGGACCAAACTTCTGCCTGCGATGCCATGCCAAATGTGTTGGTTCAGGCCAGTGCTTTGGATCGCCTGGAAGGAAAAGCCGATGGCCATCGAAATCGGCGAGTTTCTGACCAGGGACGCCCTCTTCGATGAACTTGTCATGGTTCACCATGACACGATAGTCATCGGTGATGGACCAGAGGCCGAGGTCGAATTGCCAATGGGCATTCTTGGACAGGGCCAGACCGTTGCGCGGGTCGTTGTTGCGGCTGTCGCTGAACTCGTGGATATGCGAGGCGTCCACGATGCTTTCCATTTCGAGCGTGGTCATGCGGTAGCCGGTCAGAGCGCAGGTATGTTTGTATGCGACGACGACCACTTCGATACGGAAGCGGGCGTCGCGTCCGCGTTCGATGGGCGCGGTATAGAGAGGACCGGCTTCTTTGAATCTATCTGCCGCAGCCGGCTCGAGACGCAACATGCTGCACAGGGCAACGCGTTCTTCCGAGCGGAAGTAAGGCGGCGTTTCGATGAGAACCCGTTTCGCTTTGTCGCAAAAGTTAGCGTCGTGGAGGCAGTCGAGGAACGCTGAGTCTAGCAGCCTGTCGGACTTANNAAGTCCGACAGGCTGCTAGGCGAACCTTGGCAGTGAGCTTCTTGTCGGGCGAGGGTTTGCCATCGGGCATTAGAGGTAGCCAAATACCGGAACTCTCGAGATGATGAAACGGGAGGCGAACGTCAGGTCGTTGTCTTCGTCGCTCGGCGACGACGGACCAATAAGCGCTGAAGCGGAAGGCGAGATCCGGAGAAAGCGGCAACTCGATGCCACCCAACTCACCGCGCTCGGCCATATCGAGAACGGCCAGAAGCAGCAGCGGTTTGTGAGGCGCTGGGTCTCCGCGTGCGCGGTCGATCTTGAGGGTCGCCAGTTTATGTAGCCAATATGACTGATCTCTCACCATGCGCGGCTCAATTCGCGAGCGAAGTTTCCAATAGGTAAAGCTGGCGCAACGAATCTCTGAGTTCCCGGTAAGACGTGGATGCCATGGCGGGCAGTCTGTGGGTGTCGGCGGCGCTTTTCAAGGCCAGATCGCGATCTCTTTTGATCACGGCGCGCGCGGACACTCGCCCTCCCGTTCAACTACTCTGCCACCACTTTAATCGCCCGACTCTGCGCGGCGCGTTTGCGCTGGGTTTCGTCGAGGATTTTTTTGCGCAAGCGCAGGTTCTTGGGCGTCGCTTCCACGTATTCGTCCGGGCCGATGTATTCGAGCGCGCGTTCGAGCGACATCTTCAAGGGCGCGTCGAGCTGGATGCCTTTGCCATCACCCGAAGAACGCATGTTGGTCAGGCGTTTCGCTTTGCACGGATTGACCGGAATGTCGTTTTCGCGGGCGTTTTCGCCGACGATCATCCCGACATAAATCTGTTCGCCCGGTTCGACCATGAGGCGGCCGCGCTCCTGAACCATGTTCAGCGCGTAGGCCATCGCTTCGCCGGTTTCCATGCTGACGAGCGAACCGTTTTTGCGCGCGGCGATGTCACCGCGGTCCGCGCCGTACTCGTGGAAGAGATGGCTCATCACACCCAGACCGCGTGTCTGGTTGACGAGGTCGGTCTCAAAACCGATCAGGCCGCGCGTGGGGATCAAGGCCTCGATGCTCACCTCGTCGCCGTGATGATTCATGTTGATGATTTCACCCTTGCGATTGGCGAGGTTTTGCAACACGTCGCCCATGGAGCTTTTGGGGATTTCGAGGAACATTTTTTCGATTGGCTCCAACAGGTGGCTGTCCTGGTCCTTGCGGTAAATCACTTCGGGACGGGAAACCAGAACTTCGTAGCCTTCGCGGCGCATTTGTTCGACCAGAATGGCGATCTGCATTTCGCCGCGACCGCTCACGGAAAAAATATTCGGCACTTCGGTATCGGCCACGCGCACGGCAACGTTGGTGCGGGTTTCTTTGATGAGCCGTTCGCGGATATGGCGGGCGGTGACAAGTTTGCCGTCCTGGCCGGCCAGCGGACTGTCGTTGACGGCGAATTGCATCTGAATCGTCGGCGGGTCAACCGGCACGTACGGCACCGGCGGCGCGTCCTCGGAGTTGGTGATGGTTTCGCCGATGAACACATCGTCGAAGCCCGTCACGCCAATGATGTCGCCAGCATGAGCTTCCTGGATTTCTATCCGTTGCAACCCTTGAAAATGAAACAGCGTGGTCGCTTTGGAGCGGCTCTTGTTGCCGTTGCCGTGGATGCAAACGAGCGCATCGCCGACCTTGATCTGGCCGCAGAGGATTTTGCCCAGCGCAATCCGGCCCAGGTAATCCGAATAATCAAGATTGGCGACGAGCAACTTCAGAGCCGTTCCGGCCATGGCGCGCGGCG
>PLJQ01000001.1 GCA_003140275.1 Limisphaerales bacterium | reverse complement strand
AAACCTATGAGACGCCAGTGTAATATTTTCAAATTTCCGCATTAAAGTTGGCAGTGACCGACTCATTGCTATGTCCGTATACTTGATGGGCACGACCTCCCGACTTGGTGCGAGGGCGCGAAGACAAGTGACAAGGTTTGCGCCCCCTCCACCCCAAGATAAGTTCTCGCAGGGCAGGAAAATCGAACGCTCCGCTATCTCTTTGTGCGACTCAACTATGTCTCCGACAAGTGTATATTTTTTACCTCCTTCGAGGAGATACAGGCCACTTGACGATTGCTTAATACCCTCTAGTTCAACGCAAACTGCAAATTCCTGTAGTCCGATTTGCGTTTTCAGCCATAGCTTGGCGACGATTTGAGGTCCCTGCTCTGCCAAGTGGATAATCTCTCCAATGTTGCCCAGTTCGCGGGCAAGCCGCTCAACATCTGCCTCGACGGTGATGTCCTGGACCGCGTTGCCAAATATCCAGAGGAACTTCTGGGAACTTCTGAGAACTACTATTCGCCGTCGGGGTGATGGTCCTTTGGTTTTAGGTGTAGCTGTATCCATAGCGGCTGCTCCCGTTTTGGTTTTCCAGACGTTTGATCCTTCGTGGTTGATTGATTTTTCATTCGTTTCTGGTTTTAGTCTTCGCCTTTCAGGCGGCGATTCGTGACAACAACTTCAAGCGCACAATAATCTGTTCGCAACGGCCCAAGGTTGTATATCAGGTTGATCAATTCAATCGCCTGGGCGGTGTGCCGTCGTCCAATGTAACGCAGTTTCATACCAAAAACCCAAGCCTCTTGCCAGCGGTGTAAGTTGTGATCAACTGCATCTTAAACATCATGCTCTTAGCTGTCAATTTCTTTCTCAACTCCCTCGAACTTTTCGCCAAGCTTACGGAGGTCCCCTACACGCAATTGACAACCTGTAAACGTCATTTACTTTGCAGGCGTCAGAGAGTCGTGAATGCCGCCCTAACCCGATTGGATGGGAAAACGCTCCGAAACTGTCAATCTTTCAAAAAATGTTCGGCTATTGGAGGGTGTTCCGAAAGTTTGTGTAACGGGTTCACTGATGGTGACGCCGCCGATACAAGTGGAGTGTGGTGAGTGTAGGATCAGCGCGGACATGGAGGCTGTCTTGAAACAGCGGCCAGCGGTCGGCCAGCTTTTTCCGTATCTCTGCACCGTGCGCGCCGGGGATCGCGTGACGGAGTTCAAGCAGCGTTGTGATGGGTTGGGAATTCCGGAAGTGTCGCTGCGTTCCTATCGGTACGCATTGGGCGTAGCGAGCACTGAAATGCGGATTCCCGGAACGGTTTGCACAGCAAGCATTGGGACACAATTCGAAAGCCGTGCATCGTTCCTATCCGAAACACGCGGAAGTTACCGTGCCGTCGCTGGATGATTGGGAAAGGGATTGGGAGAAGAATTCGCCGTGTAACGCACATCCCAAGCTGCAACCACAACCGATAGTGGGCTACTTTGGGATCACACAGCCTATTGAGTATTTGGCCGGATAACCTGTTAATAAGTTGTGAACATGTTTTCGAAGGTTTTTGCGAGCAATATATTGACGTGGGTTAAGAGCGGGTGCTAGAATAGCTACGGTGATACAAAGGCTATTGTTTGAGGCTAATGAAATCCCCGCTCACAGTTCTGAACGGGGAACTGTGTCGTCATTTCAGATCGGAATGCTTACCCTTGCGCGGGAAGCGAAGGGCTACACCCAAAAAGATTTGGCCAATCAAATTGGATCTAACCAGGGTCGCCTATCGAGAATTGAAGGGGGTGAATTGATTCCGCAAGAAAGTGACCTTCAGAATTTCTGTAGAGTTTTGGAGCGGAGTCGGGATTTTTTCTTCCAGCAAGGCACAACAATGCCAGCCAGTGTTTCGTTTTATCGCAAAACACAGACGCTGCCATTGAAAATGCTCCGTCAGTGCAATGCGCAAATGAATATCTGTCGGCTGGAAATTGAGCAAAGAGTTGGCAGTGCAAAATTAGGCGCGCGCGAACTGCCTTGTCTTTCACCAGAAGAAAATGGCGGTGCAACGGCCGTCGCACAATCGGTGCGGCAGCAGTTGGGCCTTAGGAAAGGCGCGGTTCAACATTTGACACAACTGGTTGAAAGCATGGGCTGCGTGGTTGTTGACTATTCATTTCCATCCACAAAGTTGGATGGTCTTTGTATTCGCGCTCCAGAAAAGCCACCAATTGTTTTTCTGAATAAGGATTTACCGAAATCTCGGCGGCGTCTGTCTTTGGCTCACGAATTGGGCCATTTGGTAATGCACACCAACCCGCATGAGAACGTTGAAGATGAAGCGTGGGAATTTGCGGCAGAATTCTTGATGCCCTCTGCCGAAATTGAAAAGCAATTCGATGGTCTCAACTTGGATAAACTCGGCCAGTTGAAAAAGGAATGGGGAGTTTCCATGCAAGCCATTTTGTATCGGGCAAAAAAACTCGGGAAAATCGGTGAGAGCTATAACCGATTTCTTTGGATGCAAATTGGAAAATGTGGCTATCGTGTCAGTGAGCCGTTTGAAGACGTAATTCCTGATGAAAAGCCTACTGAATTGGAAAAACGATTGAAAACAGAAACCTAAAATTTGAAGCCCGTCAAACGATTGGAGTCGCTTGACGGGCGAGATTTCCCAAACGCACAGCCCGTGAGGGAATGACGTGCGACTAGGACAATCTGCAACTAGCACTGCCAGATTATCCCGCGACTCGTTTAGCGTCAAGAAAATGGTTGGACTCCCGTAACAACATAATACAACGGGAGAGGTAGTTGACAGTGAACGAAGGGAAAATATGGCAGAACTTCACGTAACCTGCATTAACAATGCCGCATCATCAAAGTGCGCATGAACACATCACGCACATTGGGAATCTTGTGGCGAAGTGGCGCATCACGAGAGAGACGGCGATTTACCAAATCGACAAC
>PLJQ01000290.1:285-5587 GCA_003140275.1 Limisphaerales bacterium | reverse complement strand
CAACTATGACGTATTCAGGCTAACACTTCCTTCACGGTGTTAGAACCTGTCAAAACCGGTGAGGGATTGGAAAAACGCTAGAAATTTGTTGGGGAAGTAGTCAAAGCACCGCGAACGGGGCTGAATTTTCTTTTCGTTCAGCGGCATCCTTCCGCTTCATTCCGCCGAATTGTTCCGTCACCAAGGCCGCCGCGATTACAAATACGGCGAGAACAACCGCGCCAGGGCGTCCCGCAACCGCGCTGGATAACTTCGCCCATCCACTTCGGACAAAGTCACCTCGTGCGCACCCTGTAGTTTTTTCCCGGTGACCTTGGCCATTTTGTCAGCGAAATCACGCCCGTAACCCTCGACATTCAACTCGAAATTCAACCGGAGACTGCGGGCGTCCCAATTCGCCGTGCCGAACAAAACCCAGTGGCCGTCCACGATCATCAACTTGGAGTGGTCGAATGGGGGCGGCGTAAGCCAGAGGTGGCAGCCCCGTTCCAGTACCTGCCACCACAACGCACGGGACGCCCAATGGACGAATGGCAGATTGTTTTTTGCCGGCAAAATGATGTCCACGCGCACGCCGCGCAGGGCGGCCAGATTCAGCGCGGTGACAAGCGCATTGTCCGGCAAAAAATACGGCGTAAGAATTTGCACGGACGTTTGCGCCTCGGCCAGCGCGGCGAGCAGCGTCCAGCGCAATTTGCCATAATCCGCATCCGGTCCATCGGTGATAACCCGCGCAATGACGTTTCCGCATTCTTTTGATTTCGGAAACCATAAGTCACCCGTGAGAGTTTCGCCGGTGGTGAAGGCCCAATCATTGGCAAAAGTTTCCTGCAATTGCTTCACCACCGGGCCGGTGACGCGAAAATGCAAATCCTGCACCCCGTACTTTGGTTGGTCGGCCAGCACGTTGCCGTGCCGGATGTTGATGCCGCCGGTAAAGGCGGTCTGGCCGTCCACCACGAGGACTTTGCGGTGATTCCGCAGATTGATGGTCGCGACGCGCCACGGGGTGAGCAACGACGCGGGTAAAAACTTTGCGAACGGAATCTGCGCGCGCTTCAATTTATGGTGGATGGGTGGCCACGAATATCGGACGCCGGCGGCGTCCAGCAATACGCGCACGGCCACGCCGCGTTCGAGGGCGCGTTCGAGCGCGCCGACAAACAGTTGTCCGCTTTGGTCGTTGTCGAAAATATAGGTGGTCAGCGAAATGGATTCGTTCGCGGATTCCATCGCGGCAAGCATGGCGGGAAACGCCTCATCGCCGTTGACGAGCGGATGAATCTGATTACCCGGCGTCAGGGGTTGGGCGCCGACGCGATCAACGATGCGGGCAAGCATTTGCAGATGTTCCACTCTGGCAGGTTGCGATTCGCCCAGATTAACAGGAACAGGACGGTTGATGGGATTAGGTATGCTGAGCAAAAGGGCACGGCGGCGGATGCGGTTGACGCCAAGCGCCAGGTAAAGAATCGGGCCGAGTACGGGCAAAAACCAGATTAGCACCAGCCAAAGCGCCGCGGCCCGCGAATCGCGTTTATGGAGCAGGGTGTGAATCGAGGCGAGCAGCACGGCCAGTAATTCAAAGACTACGACCAGATGCGGCCAGTACCGGGAGATTCTGTCGAGCCAGTCCATTGCGGAAATATTTTAGGTGGAAGTCTGGTTGACGCAAGGAACTTGGAGATCAGCGAGCCGCGCTGAATGGTTTTCGACCATTCGGTTTTGGATTAAAATGGGTACGACGAAAAGAAGGGAAATACTGCTAAAGAATCGTTCGGATGGGTCATCGCATGTGGGGTTTTGCTTTTGCCAGCAAAAACCCGGCACCTAATTGATGTGTATTTTTGCGATTCTGATTTACCAGTAAATTTCTAGCAACTGCTCACGGCTCACATACCGAGATTTGGCGAAAAGTTGCTCCTGCCAGTAAATTTTGAGTAATTCATGCTTGGTTTCGTTACTCGATCCATTGTCTTTCTTCCGTTTAACGCGACTCAATCCAAAGCTCCGTCACCTCTTTCACTTACGCCCGTCATCAGCCCTCCCGTGCCCGCTTCACGCCCCAAGCCGCTTCGGTGGAGTGGCGCGACGATCATTCCCGGAATGTCCCCGACGTGTCCCAGATCGCTCAGGTTCGTCTCTGACCTCCTTCGAACATGGCTCCAGGAGAGAATGGCCCGACCGACCGCCAATGCGCCGGAGTGACCCAAGCGTGCGGACGTTGAGCACCTCACCGGCCCCATTAAATCGCGCAATCGTTTCCGAAAATTATACCCCCCAGTGGGGGGGTAATGGTTTTCGTCGGTGGTTTTTGGATGTTAATAATGGGAAAGCGGGCGTGGAGAAAATCGCAGTCGGTCGCGTTTGGTTTTCAGAAAAAAACCGCGTGGGTTAACTACCGCCTCTGCGCAGTCACCAAAAGACAAGTGGGTGGCGCTCTCAAGGGGACTGTGTGCTTATCGACAGAAACAGTTCACGCAGACGGTGGAATGGGAGGGAGTGGCCCTCGCGGCGAGCGGCAGTGACGCCGCGCCGGAGGTCGCGGCGCGGGCATTGATCGCCATGGCGCAAGCGGCTGCCGGCCAGCGGCAGGAAAGCCGGGCGACGCTTGTCGAGGCACAGGAAATTGCGCGCACCCGCATGCCCGGTCTCAGCCCGCTGACCCCATTCCAAGAGTCCTGGCACGATATCCTCGTCGCCGATTTGCTTTTGCGCGAAGCCGCATCCTTGATTCCGCAATGAGCGACCTCACTCACATCCTCACCGCCATCGAGCAGGGTGACGCCAGGGCCACCGACGAACTGCTCCCAATCGTTTACAACGAACTGCGCCGCCTTGCCGCGTGCAAGATGGCCAACGAACGCGCGGGCCACACGCTCCAGCCCACCGCGCTTGTTCATGAAGCGTGGCTCAAACTGGTGGACGCTCCGGCTCAATCCTGGCAGAACCGTGCGCACTTCTTTGGAGCCGCCGCCGAGGCGATGCGCCGAATCCTCATCGACCGCGCCCGGCGCAAGCGCCGTCAACGTCGCGGCTCTGGTGCCGAGCACCTGGACGCCGATGAAGTCGAAATCGCCAGCCCTGCTCCCGATGACCAATTGCTTGCGCTCAACGCGGCCCTCGACCGCTTCGCTGAACTGGAACCGCAGCAGGCCGAACTGGTCAAGCTCCGCTACTTCGTCGGGCTGAAGATCAAGGATGCCGCCGAGGTCCTTGGCGTTTCCGAAGCCACCGCGAAACGGTGGTGGGCTTACGCCCGCGCCTGGCTTTATCACGAAATCCGGTCAGAACCTACGCCGATTTCGCCAACGAGCGGAGCGTGATTCGGAATCCGCTTCAATCGAGGCCGTCCGGTAGTCGCGATTAGAGTAGCTTACGACGCACCCGATGAACCCTTACGATTCAGCCGGGTGAAATACGCGGAGGAGTCATTCTGATCGTGCTTCTTGAGCACCACAAGAGAGCTTAAAACGTCTTGCGGTCACGTTGGCTCTACAAGCCGTCCCTTGAGATCGTGAATGAAATGGTAAGCACTGCCTGCACTGCGGTTGCCAACAAACCAGCACAGCACAAGTTTCGTATCAGGGCAGACCCGTCTATCGGATGAGGTCCTTGAGAGCATCTGCTATCTCCTTTACTCGGGCCCGGCCCCAGTTGCCTACAACTTCGAACTGCGCTCTCGCTGAGATGTCTTCCGTGCGCACGAGGTTAATTGCTTTGTCTCCGAACAACACCAGCACCAGTTGGTTTTGTCGCCCCGCGTTCTCGGCGAGTCTTCTCAACCGTGCGGCATCTTCGTTGCGTAGAGTAAAACAGAACCGCTCCGCAACGACTATCGTTGCCTTCTTCCTGGTCCCGTCGTTGCGGTTCTCGGCCCAACCGGGACGGCTGCTTTCCGGCAAACTGCTCACCTCCTTAAGGCGTTCTATGATCGGCAGCACAATCAGAAAGCGACTGACAAAGACAAGTGACATGGAGCGCAGCGTCAATCTAACCGAGCATGACCCTCGGTTCGGTTGGAATTCTGAGGGCGCGTGGCTGTGGCGCCGCAAATTCGCTCCAACGCCAGCGTTAGGCTTCTTCGTTCGCGGTTGCGGACCGCATTGAACGATATACTCTCAATCCCGATTAAGGCCCTGCCTAAAGTTGTGGGTCATTCACTCTTGATGTTGCGCGAGGTGGAAGAATGGATTGCGTTTGTGCTCATGCGCGGACGTAAGCAGGGACCCGCCGGGCCGGCATTCGCGGGCGGGGCAGGGGAGTTTGCCCGGATTTTTCTGCGCCGACGATTTGGACTGCGCCGGCAGAGCGAAGCGGCGACGGCGCTTTCGCTACCAAGCGGGGTCGCGCTGCCGTTGCCAAAGGAGGCGTGATCGTTCCGAGATGGGCTGTCAGCGCGTCTAACTTGCGGTTGATTTGCGCGAGGTCCCTCTCCGCATATCACGGATCAGCGTTGCCCTTGCACCCGTTAATTTGAAAACAGGGCAGGGGGAGGCTTTTAGGGTCAGTTATTCGCGACTGCGAAACCTGCTCACAGTTCGACCACCAAACTCTTGTTTACAAGTTGGCAAGGCAGGAATAGGCTCTCAAATGTGACAGTGCTCCTCACAGATGAACCCTGATATAATGCCAATATACGAACAAACGGTTCGTGTATTAACAAGTTGGACGGAATGAAGACTCGATGGCGCATTTTGATTTTCGGTATGATAAGTGGCCTTCTTTGGTCTTTTGTTGTTCCAGGCACGCTTAGTGAGTTATTTGAGTCGCCCGGTGAGACATTCACCGTGCTCGGTGCGGGTATGCTTACCGGCGTCGGAGTATCGTTTCTTCTTTATCTGCCGCTGGCACGTTTGGGCCGTAGGGATCCGGTCAGGAGTGTTCTCATTGCAGGGATTCTGTCACTCCCGGCAGGAGCTTTCCTATTTGGGTTTGTTGTTTCATCGCTTCAGTTAGTTGTTCACATGGTCACGGGCGCGAATTATCGTTTCGTCGAGGATGGCTTTGCGCCGGTCGAGACTGGGTTCGTTTACGCCCTATTCAGTGTTGCATCGTACTTCGTGCTTCCCTTTCTTCCGCTTGCGATTTTCACTACTTGGCTATTTCACAGGCTTGTTGTAAAGGAGCGTCCAACCATGCGGTCGAGCGAACTGCCATCCGCTGGCGCGGCTGGCAGTCGCTCACCTCACGTTAGGCTGCAGCACAAGTGAAGGCGATTTTCCAGTCGAAGGTTGTGCGCCAGTTGGGTTGGATTGTGAGCGGGTTGCTTCTCGTCTATTGTCAGCGGTCACCACGAACC
>PLJQ01000290.1:0-226 GCA_003140275.1 Limisphaerales bacterium | reverse complement strand
TTTGAAGTGACCGGTGACACGTCTATACTCTCACTTACTCAGCACTGAGTATGTTTGGCAGTTATCAGCCATGCCTTGTTGATATTGGCCGTGTCGAAGCGAATGCGTGGGCACCGATTGGATTCTATGACCCCCACCAGGCGTGGCCAGGTTCCGTGGATGCGATTCGTCACCCCAGCGAAGAGACCGGCGGATGGAAAAGCAACTTCATCACCCGCATATTTTA
>PLJQ01000255.1 GCA_003140275.1 Limisphaerales bacterium | reverse complement strand
ACCATCGACCGCGGCGCGTTGGGGCCGACGATCATCGGAAAGGGAACGAAGATCGACAATCTGGTGCAGATCGCCCATAACGTGGTCGTCGGCGAGCATAGTTTGCTGGTTTCGCAGTCGGGCATCGCGGGCAGCACAAAACTTGGCAGTTACGTGACTCTCGCCGGCCAGGTGGGTTTGGCCGGTCATTTGAAAATCGGCAATCGCGTGACCATCGCCGCCAAATCAGGCGTGATGCACGACATCAAAGATGGCGAGAAATGGTTTGGTTATCCCGCCCAACCCGACCGGCAAATGAAACGGCAACTCATCGTCCTGCAACAGTTGCCTGAATTGTTGCGCCGGATCAACGAACTTGAAAAAAGGCTCCCGCCACCGCCACCGCCGACCCGTCCGGAGCCCGCTCCCAGACCGCCGGCCACATAGTTCAACCCGTGGTGACCGTTCACCAACCAAATTTTTCCGATTTCTGGTTGACCTCCGTTGCCATTTTATGCCGAGATGATAGGCCTTTACGAGTTGTTGTAATCAGATGGCAAAACTTTCAGTCAAAAATGGAAACGGGGCGCGCCCCGTCGGCACCACGCGGTACGACGCACATCACAAGGTGCTCTCGAAAACTTACGGTGCCCTCGCTGACCTGCGCCGCGAACTCTCAGATTCAAAGACGGCCGTTGCGGAACGGGAGGAAATCCTGCGACAATTTGCGTCCTGCACCGGNNCGATTCTCAACGCGCGTGGCTGCTGCTGGAGGATTACTTCGAAAAACTTTCGCTCGCCCGCAAGGATTTCAACGGTCAGGATTGGTGGCCGCATCTGCTCCACGCACACGGCAAGGCCCGCCTCGAAGAAATCGCGATCCTTTTCCTGCGCGCCCGGCGTCCGCTGCCGACCGAACTTATCCCGCACGCCAACCTTGATCACTTTGCCGAAGTGGAGGAAGCCGAGCAGGAACAAAAGCTGGTGAAACAACTCGAACATTGGCTGTTCCCGCCCACGCTCACCCACCTGGACTCGCCCCGCGCCGCGTTGCGCGTGATTTGTCAGCCTCAACCCGACGGCGAACAAAGTGGGTTGTACCGCCTGGCCGTTCAATTTCACCTCGTGCGCCAGCGTACCGGCGGGAAAAATCGGGCGCTCAAGGAAGTCACCGAATTGACCATTCGCGCGGCGCACGAACAGGAACTTTTCCCGCCCGGCGACTGGGAATTCATTCAATGGCTCGCCGAAACCTACGCCGGGCGCGATCTGGACGGCGAAACGCTCCTGGTATCCGATTTGGAACTGCTCCAATGGCTCGCGCGCTGGGGCCACATCGCGCGACTGGAATCAGCCGATGGGCAAACCACCTTCAGCTTTCTCGGCCAGGTGGCTGAGTTGACGCCGCATCTGGAGAATGGCCGGAAGGAATTATCTTTCACGCAGCGCCTGGCTTTGCCGAACAACGAAATGCGGTCGCTTGAAGGTGTTCAGTTTTTTTCCGGACGTCCGCCGCTGGTCTTGGTGGGGAATGTTTTTTATCTGTTGCGCAACGCACCACCACCCGCCGTGCTGGAGTACTGGACGCAGAAACCCGCCGTGCCGGTTCGCAAACTCAGCCACCGCCTGCTCACGCAACTGCGTAAAACCAAGTCCGGCGAGGGTGTGGATNNGATTGGGAACAACTCTGCATTGCCCACCCAGCCATGCCACAGTTTCTTTTCGAGCTATCGGACGACACCGTGCGTTTACGGCTGATGGCACGGAGTGAACGCGACCAGACCCTTTGGCTTTGGAACGGTCACGAATGGCAGCTTAAGGAGCCTCGCCGGCAACCCGCGGAAAAACCGGAAATTCTCGATGACGACCGTATCGAACCGGCCACTCGATGGTTGCGCCGTGTTGATTGGTTCACGCCCGAACCCGGCTTGTGGCTCGGGGACGCGAACGAACTGTTTTTGGGCGCACTCGCCATCGCCTGG
Source organism: Limisphaerales bacterium (assembly GCA_003140275.1). Lineage (GTDB taxonomy): Bacteria > Verrucomicrobiota > Verrucomicrobiia > Limisphaerales > PALSA-1396 > PALSA-1396. Next base: position 3,612 of record PLJQ01000255.1, on the reverse strand, counting down.
CCGGAGCGTCCCGCCAATGCTGAATATCTGGGCAACCCGGCGTTTCACCGGCTGTTTCTCAATCGCCGCCAACTGCGTCCCAAACTGGTGGTCAAAGGGAGCGGGATCGACTGGCTGTCCGTCTCCGCCGAGTGGGAACAGGAAGGGCTTAAACTCACTGCCGCCGATTTGCAACGCTTGCAAACCGCGAACGGACGCTTCGTAAAGTTACCCGACTCAGGCTGGGTGGAATTGGATTCCGCCGCGGTGCAATCGGCGCATGAAACGATGGCTGATCTGGGCGTGGACGGTTTGATTCCCGTTCCCAACCGGATCGGCATGGAACAAGCGGCGCATCTGGACGAGGCCGGGCTCCAAACCTTCGGCGATTCGGCCCAAGCCCAGGCCCTGCGAGAACGCCTGAGCGAATTCAAAGGCGTTCCTGCCGTGCCGCTCCCCCTCAGCGTGCAGGCGGAAATGCGCCCCTACCAGAAGGACGGCTTTGATTTTCTGTGTCACCTCAGCCAACTTAAGCTTGGCGGCATTCTGGCTGACGACATGGGGCTGGGCAAAACCTTGCAAACCCTTGCGTGGCTCGCTTGGTTGAAAGAGGTTCGCATAGAAAAGAAATCCAAGCCCGCCCTGGTCATTTGCCCGGCCTCTGTTCTGCACAATTGGCGGCGCGAAGCCAACCGGTTCACTCCTCACTTGAAAGTTCTCGTGCTCGAAAGCGGCGCCGCGCGACACAACCTCCGCAAGCAGATTCCGCAGCACGATGTGATCGTGACGAATTACGCCCTGCTGCGCCGCGACCTCGAAGCGTTGCAAAAATTTGATTTCAATGCGGTGGTGCTCGACGAAGCGCAGTTTATCAAGAATCCGGACGCGCAGGTGACTCAGTCCGTCAAACAATTGCGCGCCAACCACCGCCTTGCTCTCACGGGCACACCGCTCGAAAACCGGTTGCTCGACCTCTGGAGCATCGTCGATTTCGTGCAGCCGGGCTATCTCGGTAAAAAGGAACAATTCACCGAAACCTACGAACCGCGCGGCGAAGACGTGGAAAGCGCTCAACCCATCGCCCGCCGCCGGCTTTCGGCCAAACTCCGGCCCTTGCTTTTGCGCCGCATGAAAAAACATGTCGCCAAGGACTTGCCGGACCGCATCGAACAACGACGCGATTGTCAACTGGGCGACGAACAGCGAAAACTTTATCTGGCGGAATTGCGTCGCAGTCGCGAACAGGTTTTCCAGACCGTGGCCGAGAAGGGGCTCAACAAAAGCAAGATTCACGTGCTCGCGGCGCTCACGCGATTGCGGCAGATTTGTTGTCATCCACAGTTGGTAGGGAATGATTCCGCTTCCGGAAAAACTGAAACGTTGTTCGAGTTGCTTGAGCCATTGCTGGCCGAGGGACAAAAGGTGCTCCTGTTCAGTCAATTTGTACAGATGTTGCAACTGCTTGAAAAGGAATGCAGGCTGCGCCAGATCAATACCCATCTGCTCACTGGCCAGACCAAGGACCGGCAGGAAGTAGTGAGTGCCTTCCAGAACGATTCCAATGCCGGTGTCTTTTTACTCAGTCTGCGCGCCGCCGGCACCGGTCTGAATCTGACCACCGCCAGTTATGTGGTCCTTTACGATCCGTGGTGGAATCCCGCCGTCGAAGCCCAGGCCATCGACCGCTCCCATCGCATCGGGCAGACCAGCACGGTCAACGCCTATCGCCTCATCGCGCCCGGCACCGTCGAAGAAAAAATCTGGGAACTGCAACAAAGCAAAGCGAAAACGATTGCGGACGTTCTCGGCGAAGAAGGATTTGCGCGCAGTTTGTCGAAAACCGATTTGGAGTATTTGTTTTCGGAAGATTGATCGACTCCGGCCCGGAAGAAAGAATTGGAGCGAGCGAAGGGATTCGAACCCTCCGCGCCGAATTCACAAGTCGCATATAATCAATCACCTGCGAAAGTCCATCAAGACGGCAATACACAAGGACGCGCACAGATTCCAGACCTTCGCTGTCCTGATCTGGCAAAAGTAGTCGCGTCTTGGTCGAGACTTCCCGGGCCGCTCAAGGCCGGGATTCTAGCGACAGCCATCTCTGGTGGTGATGACAGTGGGTTGCCCCCCGTCCAAGGGATTCTAAACTGATACAGGCTTTCTATTGACGTGTTATCAGGTTTGGGATTTCCTGCCTGTCTCCGCCGGATTTAAGCTGCGGAACGCAACGGAGGGGTTTGCGCACGGCCATCGCGCCAACGGCTGAGTCCGCGATGTCGCTGGCGGCGGTTCGGATGGCCGGAGCAAGGCCCGGAGTGGAGTGGAGCGGATTGAACCGGACGGAGTCAGGCAAAAGTCTCCAGGCGGCAGTCTGCGAAAATTCAGCACGGCACAGGTGCGAGTCGCACTTCCCTTTTCGAGCATCGTGGCCGGAGGGAATTGTTCGCAGTCTGCCGCCCTTACCTTTTCGTTTGGGTGGCGTTGTTCTGACTCCTCGACGACAGAGCAAGGCACGTAGCCTGACGTCGAGGGGTCAGACTCGAATGGTCTGCGGAGTGAGGTCGGGTTGCGCCGTTCGGAGACTCAGACGCGAGGTTTGATCCGTACTTCCCAACCGAGCGTGAAGTCGGAGCAGGCGAAACCCGTGCTCACGACTATTGGCAGGCGTAGCCTGCACCCACCGGGCCGGGCGAAGCCTCGCGGCCTATTGCTTTGTCCTGGGCGACATGCAGCGCATCGCGCCCTCTGGAGTCCTGGCTGCCGCCGTGCCGGCGTTATGTTTTGCCATGGGACTGCGCCAGCCCGAGCCAGAGCGCTGGCGCCAGTCTCATGGCCACGCATGGTGCGCGAAGTGAGGTCGGCCAGTTTCGCGAAGCGCCAGCGAAACGAAAGCTGGCCGATCTCACGAGGGGGGAGAAGGTTGCAATGTTTGGGTTTCGCAGCGCTTTTGCCTCAGCGCTTCGTCGAATGAATGAGGCGATTTTCGAGTTGCTTTTCCATTGGCGGAGGCGTAAAAATACTGCGTCACTGAAGCAGGAAAAAGCAAACCCGAATTTATTGTGAAAACGCAACTCCATCATCTGTTCATCGCACTAGCGTTACTTGCTGGCGTTGATCAAGCCGCCAGCCAAGGGGCGCGGTTCTTTCGCATTTCCGGTCCTACGACGACAACCATTACCGAGTTCCGCCCGGATGGCACGATGGTGTGGAGCAACGCGCAGCCCGGCGCGACTTATACCGTTCAGACCGTCGCCGCCCTGCCCGGCGGATCTAACTGGACGAACTATGTCCAGATTCCCGTCACCATTGGCGTCAATACCAACATCATTGCGCCCGCCGGCATGGCGCTCATCCCAGCGGGTTCGTTTACGATGGGCGACACGTTGGACGGCGAGTCCGACGCCGTTCCCACCAACATTACCGTGTCGGCATTTTACATGGGCACGAACCTGGTGAGTTACGGTCAATGGCAGTCAGTCTATAATTGGGCCACCAGCCATGGCTATGGCTTTCTCAATGCCGGTGATCGCGGCCCTGGCTATGTCAATGGCGTGCCGGGCGACGTAAAGAGTCAGCCGGTGGAGTCGGTGGATTGGTATGACGCGGCAAAATGGTGCAATGCGCGGTCGCAGC
>PLJQ01000198.1:2542-34156 GCA_003140275.1 Limisphaerales bacterium | reverse complement strand
GAATTAAAAATGCAAAAATGAAACACGCGTAAACGCGGCGGCACCCGGCGCGACATTATTCGTTTTTAATTTTTCATTTTGCATTGGTTAGAACCATTTCTTCTTGGTTAAATCACGCCAGAGTTATTATCAATAATTCGTCAAACTTGACCGCTGGCTGTGCAATGTCTTTTTCTCCGACGGAGATTCATTCATTGTTTGTGATTTTCACTTCGACTTTTACGGCTGTTTTGCTTTACTCTTTTGCTGAGGATAAGCGTCCTGCACTAAAGCGTCCAATTGCTCATTAGACACCTTGGGCGAAGGACTGACCGTCACGCAGTCCTCGATCGACAACGGGTGGAAATGAAACACGTCTGCGGGCACGAATCTGGTTTCCGCCGGCGTCGGATTTTCTAGGTCGTCCCAGAGGAAAAGGCTCGTGCCTGCCAATAACGTCGGCATCAAAAACTTTTCGATGTTTTCGCTGTGGAGACGACCCTGAGTTGTAAGAGCAAATGACCGGATCATGCGCAAAACTGTCCGCGACTAGACTTCCCGCCGCGCCAAGTTGTCCCGCATCTTAGGCGGAAGCCTTCTCAAGGCAAGTTTGTTTGCGGGTTTCCTGTAACGAGGGGGACAATCGCTGCTCATCTTGCCGGAAAATCCGCCTATCCATGAATCCCGCTCTAGTAGCGGCGTTTCGGCGGAGCGCCGTAAACCGTTTCGCTCAAAGCTGGCGGCGCTCTGCCGATACGCCCAAGTTCAAGGTGCCGAAGCTCCAACTTCCCGTTGGTGGAATTCTTCTCACGTCGTCGGCCACGTCGCGGTTCGGCGTTTTGTGACGGGCTGTTAGATGACTCAAGGCGAGGCAAACAAGCGTCACAGAAACCTTGACCCCGGCCTAAAAAATGAATTCCATCTCCCTTTCAAAAGTCCTTTAATGCGGGTGAGTCAATTTGGTCAACTATTTGTATTATGAAAAAATTATCGTTCAAGTTTCTCAGCGGATTGCTGGCGGCAGGAATTTTGTGGAGTGGCACGCCTAACTCCGGCGCGGCGGATGAGCGGGCCGGCAAGCGCGTTCTGGTGGTCACAGTGACCAAAGGTTTCCGTCACAGTTCCATTCCCACGGCGGAAAAGGTCATCGGCGAACTCGCCGCCAAAAGCCGCGCTTTTACCGTCGATTACGTGCGCAACGATCAGGAGATGGCCGAGAAAATGACCGCCGACGCGCTCAAGAATTACGACGGTTTCATCTTCGCCAACACCACCGGCATCCTGCCGTTGCCGGACAAAGAAGCGTTCATCAACGCCATCAAAGGTGGGAAGGGATTCATCGCGATGCACTCTGGCAGCGACACATTTCACGGCACAAACGGGATTGATCCGTACAGCGAAATGCTCGGCGGCGAGTTCGAGACCCATCATGCACAGGTGGGCGTAGAATGTATGGTGCAAGATACCACGCATCCGGCGACCCACCACTTTGGCCAATCGTTCAAAGTGAAACAGGAAGAGATTTATCTGATAAAAAATTACAATCCCATGAAAGTCCACGAACTACTCGTGCTCGACAAGCACCCCAACGATAAGACCCCCGGCCATTACCCCATTTCCTGGTGTAAAAAGTTCGGCCAAGGGAGAGTCTTTTACACTTCGCTCGGGCATCGTGAAGATATCTGGGACACCGATCCCGACATGAAGGGCCGTGTCAATCCGGTGGAAGTGAGCCAAGCCTATCAAACTCACATCCTCGGCGGCATCAAGTGGGCGCTCGGTCTTGAACCGGGCGATGCGACTCCGCAAACAAAGTAAAACACGCGTCTCGCCTGTCCTAAACGACAAACAAACTTAAACCAACCAATCCAAATGAATAAAACACTTGCACTTCTTTCGTTCTTCGCTTCGTTCGCTGTCGCCACCCAGTCTTTTGCCGCCGATGAAGCCGGTTTTAAACCGCTCTTCAACGGCAAAGACCTCACTGGCTGGAAACTTCGCCGACCCGACGGCCACAAGAGTTGGAGCGTCAAAAATGACGTGCTTATGAATACTGTCAACAAAGGCGAACACGGCACCGACCTGGTCACCGAGGAAAAATTCCGGGACTTCACCGTGCGCTACGAATACATGGTGCCGGATGATTCAAACAGCGGCTTTTATCTGCGCGGCCGTCACGAAATCCAAATCCTGGGCGATTACAAGTCCGGCAAGCCTACCATTACCGGCAACGGTGCCATTTACAACTTCAAGGCGCCGGACCAGTTTGCCAACAAGCCGGGTGGTGAATGGCAGACGGTGGAAGCCACCATGATCGGCGATAAAATTACCGTGACGCTGGACGGCATCAAGATTCACGATAACGTGGAGTGCCGCAAGCCCACCGGCAGCCAGATCGATAACAACGTTGATGAACCCGGGCCGATCTTTTTGCAGGGCGACCACGGCACCGTCAGTTTCCGCAACCTCCGCATCAAGATTTTGAAGTAACAAAACTGGCAGGCGCTCCCGTCGTCCGTAAAATGAAGCACCGAATGAAGAAAGAAGAGAATATCACCGAACAAAACCGCCGCGATTTCCTCAAAGGCGGTTCGCTCGCCACGCTGATGATGTTGATGGGCGGCGTTTCCATCCGGGCCGAAGACAAGCCCAAGACCGAAGAAGGCGGCACCAACTTCAAGACGACCGGCGCTCCGTTGAATTGCGCGGTGATTGGCTGCGGTACCTGGGGACGCGAACTGTTGAAGGAACTGGCCCGCCTGCCCAACGCCCCGGTACTGGCGATTTGCGACAATTACGAACCGTTCCTGCGCCGGGCAAAGGATTCAGCGCCCAAAGCGGAGACCTTCACGGATTACCTCAAGCTGTTGGAAAAAAAGGAAGTTCAAGGGGTTTTCGTGGCAACGCCGTCGCATCTTCACAAGGATATCGTCATCGCGGCGTTGCAAGCGGGCAAGCATGTCTATTGCGAGGCACCGATGGCGACAACGGTGGAAGATGCCCGCGCGATTGCCCAGGCGGCTCAGGCCGCTGTCAAATTGCATTTTCAGCCCGGCCAACAATTGCGCTCCGACCCGCAACGGCATGCGTTGTTGGGATTTGTTCGCACCGGCTCGCTGGGCCGGACGGCCCTGGCCCGCGCGCAATGGCACAAGAAGCAAAGCTGGCGGCGTACTTCCTCCAATCCGGAGCGGGAGCGGGAACTCAACTGGCGTTTGCTCAAAGCGACGTCGCCGGGATTGATCGGCGAGATTGGCCTGCACCTGTTGGACATGGCTTCGTGGTTCATCAATGCGCAACCGGTTTCAGTCACCGGGTGCGGTACCATCATCCAGTGGAACGACGGGCGCGATGTGCCGGACACGATTCAAGCGGTCGTGGAATATCCCGGTGGCATCAAGTGGAGCTACGACTGCACGCTCGTGAATTCCTTCGATGCCGAATACGAAATGTATTACGGCAGCGACGCCGCGTTAATGATCCGCGATAACAAAGCGTGGATGTTCAAGGAAGTGGACGCGCCGCAGTTGGGCTGGGAAATTTATGCCCGGAAAGACTCCTTTTACAAAGAGAGGGGTATTGCGCTCGACGCCAACGCCACCAAGCTCAAGGCCATTGGGAAAAAAGCGACTGAAGCTGCCGGGCCGGAGGAGGAATCGCCTTTGCATTACGCGTTGGAGGCTTTCATCAGCAACAGCACTGCCACGGGCGCTGCCGTGGAGGACTTTGCGTCCCTATACGACGTGTCAGACGCGAAAGCGCTCGCCACATACCTCGCGGGCATCAAGAAGACCATGACGCCTTGCGCCGGTTACAAAGAAGGTTTCGAAGCTGCCGTCACCGCCATCAAGGCGAATGAATCCATCCTTAAAGGACAAAAGGTAACCTTTCAAAAGGAGTGGTTTGAAATCGGTTAAGTCACGTACACATCAAAAGAAAATGCTTCTATGAAAACGCATTATTTGCAATTTACACACATCTTTGGCAGCGCGCTGCTGCTTTCACTTTCCGTTCAGTCGGCGGAAAACTGGACGCGGTACGACGCACCGCCCACCGGCAGCAAAGTTACTATCGAAGGTACGTCCAATTTTCCGGGACATGAACGCTGGACGTTGGAAGGGCTGATCATCGGCGGCTACGTGGAAATGGATCCGACGTTTGATTCAGCCCCCAAGCCTGGCAACGTCAGCGCCCGCGCACTGGTGACGATCCCCGTGCGCTCGCTCAAAAGTGGCAAAGCCCCCATGGATTCCGTCATGCAACAAACCATGAAACAAACCGATCACCCAAGGATTCAGTATCGCCTCACGGAAATGTTGCTCAAGGAAGCGCCGAAGTCTCCGGAAGGCCCCTATCAATTCGATACCAAGGGCGAACTGACCGTAGCCGGCGTCACCAACAAAATCTCGATGCCGGTCAGCATGGAGCGCATCGACAAAACCAAGCTAAAGTTTAGCGGCTCGACACCCATCAAGATGACCGATTATGGTGTCACTCCGCCCTCGCCGCTGGGGCTGGGACTATTCATCAAAACCGGCAACGAGGTGAAAATCATTTTCGAGTGGATCACCGTCCAACGCGCAGAGACTGCGAAGTAGGCTTTCGCTACGGAGCGATCGGTATTGACAATTGGAGGGGGCGGTCTCCCCGCAACATCTTTGTCGCTTCATCCGCCAGCCGCAGATACCAATCGCTCGGCAGCGCCTGACCATCGATGTTCAACGGCACCCACGATCCTTGCACCGGCAATTCGTTCGGTGTTGGTGCCAATTTGTACATCGCCGTGCCTTCATCGACTTCATCAAACATCGCCCCGTAGATCATCGTGCAGCCCGCAGCAACCGCATTGTAGGCTTGCCGCCAGTAAAAGCTGCCGCCATTGCGCGGGATTTGATTCAGCGTGGAACCGTTCATGCCTTGCATCAAGTTGACCCATGAGAAACCGGGAAAGATCACCGGCATGTAACCGAGGCCATGCGAGTTCGCATCGGCCAGATCGGGAACAATCAGATTCTGTTTGAAGCCGTCAGCGCCTGCCAGGTCTCCGTACCGGCCCACGGCCCAAGGACTGATGATGTCGAACGAACGATACACCGTCGCCCAAGCCGGGTCGCTTTGCGAGTCGTTGTTCAGCGTGCGCCAATAAGTTGGCACGCCGCCCATCAAAGTTACGCCCGCGGACTTGAAATAGTTGATCACAGTTTGCGCGTCTTGCGGCGTGCCCGGTCGATCCGTAAAACCAAACCCCCAGATGGCCAGCACCGGTTTGCCGTTGTGCCGCGCGTAACGCGGACTGCTGGTGATTTTCATCGTGTTGACCAGGTAGGCCCAATCGTTCGTGAGCGTGCTGACCAACGTGGACGCCGGTTGGCCGGAAATGTCATACATCACGGCAAAAATGCGGCCATAGGTTTCCGCGCCGAGGCGGACATTGGCCGCCACCTGATTGCGTAACGCGAAGAAGTTTGGGTCGGACAACTCCGAGGAAAATCGTTGCAGAAAAACGCCGTCAAGCTGGTTGTCGCGCATCCACTTGAAATGGCGGACGACGGTCTTCTGCTTGAACGCAGAATAAAGTTTGGCCGGACTGCCATTCGTGAGCGTCATGCTCGTGGTGAACAATTCGTCGGCATCCAGTTCCGAAATGTCCGGCCAGAAATCGACCGTGGCATTCGTGGCCGTGGGCGTCTGACTCCGGAACCAGTGAATCCACGCATTGACTGGCGAACCATCTCCCGCACAGGCAAACCAGCCTTGATACCCCATCAACAACTTACGATTCAGCGTGGTCGAATCGACCGCGTCCACCATGCGGAAAAATCTCTGTCCGCTTGGATTCGTCAACGTGACAGTGTTCAGATTATTGCTGACGAGGACGACATTCGTAACGCTCTTCCAGATGGTTGGCAGCGACAGATTCGTTGCCGCCTGCGGAATCAAATCCACTCCCGTTGGCGGCCAGGAAAGTGAAACCGTGTTGTCGGCCTGCGACACTTGCAACGCCACGATGCTGTTCGTTTGCGGCAATACAAAGTCCGACGCTTTCGTGAGGGCGACGTTGTCCCACTGTGCGGCCACCGGAAAGTAGGCCGGCGACGTACCCGTGCCGGTGAAGGTGTCGTAGAATGCCCGCACCGTCACAGCCGCGCCGGTGTCGGCAGTGTTGAAATAGTTGCAAACGAAATAGCCTTGGTCAGCGTTCGCAGCGGTGGCATAGAGCGCGATCTGCGGTTCTTGAGGCGCGTCGTTCAAGTCGAACACGGCGGTGACGTGGTTTGCCGGGTCGCCCATGTTCCACAAGTAACCGCTGAGCACATACTCGGTGTTCGCCGCCAGATTCATCGTGCGCTGATACAACCCCACCGGGGCGCTATTATCGACGTGACCGCGCGCAACGACGCCATTGTCCGCCGCCACCATGTTCGTGCCCGGCTCTGCGAAGATGTCGCCTTGCCGGGTCCAGCCGTCGGGCGCTGGGTAATCACCAAGGACGAGCGGCCCTTGAGTCTGGAAATCGCCATTAGTCACCAACTGCACGATTTCCGTTCCGGGCGTGATCGTGGAGAGTTTGAGCAGCGTCTGGGTTTCTGCCGGCCTGGTGACAAGCAAAAACGCGCAAACAAAAATTGTCAAATAACGTTGCATGGGATGTTCGTCATTCGGCCGTAAAGTAAACCGTAATCGCCCGGCTTACAAGTGGACGGGTCTCTCCAATAAGCCACGCTTCGTCTGCTGAATTCCGCGTTCTCCAGTCCATGAATCATTTTCAACAACCCAGAAAAAATCCAGCGGCAATTATTCCCAGACCCGCCATGATTCTAATCCTAACCGTGCAATCTGCGTAAATAGGATTGTTTCCCTGCGCGTAATGGTTAGCTTTCCTAGGTCGATGATGAAAACGTTCGCTCAACTTAATTTTCCGGGCAGCTTGATCGCCGTCGAGGGGTTGGATGGCTCGGGGAAGTCCACGCAAATTTATTTGCTCAAGCGATGGCTGGAATTGCAGGGATTGAAGGTTTTTTTCAGCGAATGGAATTCGTCGGCCCTGGTCAAGAGCGCCACCACCAAGGGGAAGAAACGGGAGTTGCTTACGCCGACGACGTTTAGCTTGATTCACGCGACCGATTTTGCAGATCGCTACGAACGGCAGCTTGTGCCCTTGTTGCGCGCGGGCTACATCGTGCTGTGCGATCGTTACATTTTCACCGCCTTTGCGCGGGACACGGTGCGCGGTTGTCCGCCGGAATGGGTGCGGGGCATTTACGATTTCGCCGCGCTGCCGGACCTCACGTTTTTCTTCAAGACGGACCTGGAAGTTTCGCTGCAACGCATTCTCGACGGTCGGCCGCAGTTGAAATACTTCGAGGCGGGCATGGATCTTCGTCTTTCCGCTGATCCTTACGAAAGCTTTCGCATCTTTCAGGGACGCATTCTGGAGCAGTACCTGGCCATGAGCACAGAGTTTAATTTTCTGGTGATTGACGCGAACAAACTTATTGAGATCCAACAGGGCATGATCCGCGAGTTGGTGACACAGCGAATGAATCTGGCGTGTTTTCGTCGCGCGGAACGGCCCGTGACTTCCCAACCGAAATTGTCGCGCAATAAAATTGAGCGAGAGGCGCCGGCAGAATGAAGCGAGCCGCCAAAAACCAGATTGTCGTCCCGTGTCGGAGCGCGCGCCGGTTTTACGGGCACGGCATTGCGGAAGTCGATTTGGAACAATTGGCGGGCAAATTGATCGTTGTGGAAGGGGCGGACGGTTCCGGTCGTTCCACGCAGATTGCCAGGTTGGTGGAGTGGCTCGAAGGGCGCGGCCATGCCACGGTGCAGGTTGGCCTCAAACGATCCACGCTGGTCAGCGAGGAACTGGATCAGGCGCAGGAGGGGAATATTTTAAGCCGTACCACGCTGAGTCTTTTTTACGCCACCGATTTTGCCGACCAACTGGAGAACATCATTCTGCCTGCCTTGAGGGCGGGCTTCATTGTGCTGGCCGACCGCTACATCTACACCTTGATGGCACGCGACATGGTGCGCGGCATGGACGAAGCCTGGTTAAAAAAATTGTACGGCATGGCGCTGGAACCGGACACTGTGTTCTACCTGAATGTCCCGCCGGAGGAGCTGGTGCAGCGCAATTTCGCCAAAAACACCGCGCTGGATTACTGGGAGAGCGGGATGGACTTGGGACTGTCCCGGGACATGTTCGACAGTTTCATGCAATACCAGACTGCGATGCAAAAGACCTTCCGCCGGTTGCAGGCGACCTACAAATTCACAATCGTCGATGGCATGCGTTCGGCCGAAGCCATCAACGCCGAACTGCGAAAGAAGATTGAGGCGGTGCTGGCCGGAAAATAGTTACCGAACTGTAACTTGCTTGTTACCGGAAACCTGTTTTCATGCTGCTTGTTTATTGAATACCGAACGCATTTCAAATGGCCGAACCGAGCAGTAAAGCGGAATACGTCGTCGGCGTCGATTTTGGCGGCACCAAAATCCTCGCGGGCGTCTTCAATAATTCACTGGAGTGCATCGGCACGGTCAAAGTAAGCACCAAAGCCCAGCGCGGCACCGACGCCGTTATCGAACGGATCACCCGCTGTGTTCACGACGCGATTGATGAGACCGATCTCACGATGAAACAGGTCGCCGGAGTGGGTATCGGCGCACCGGGCGCGGTGGACGGCGAAGCCGGGCAGGTGATCTTCGCTCCGAATCTCGAAGGCTGGAAAGACGTGCCGCTGAAAAAGGACCTCGAAAAGAATCTTGGGGTGCCGGTCTTCGTGGAGAATGACGGTAACATCGCGGTACTGGGGGTTCATGTTGCCGAACTCAAATCCAAGCCGCGAAATGTCATCGGCATCTTTGTGGGGACGGGCATCGGCGGCGGGCTGATTCTCAACGGCGAGTTGTATAGCGGTTTCGGCCACGCTGCGGGCGAGATCGGCCACATGGTGATCGACGTGGACGGTCCGAAATGCGGCTGCGGCAACAAAGGCTGCTTCGAAGCGTTGGCCAGTCGCACCGCTATTTTTCAGCAGATCAAGGCCGGGGTGAAAGAAGGCCAGAAAACCATTCTGACCGAATTGCTGGGGGATGAACTGGAAGATTTACGCAGCGGCGATTTGCGCAAAGCCATCAAGCGGGGTGACAAGTTTGTGGATCGTATTGTTGAAAACGCGGCAATGCACGTTGGCATCGCAACCGCCAACCTCATCAACATCCTCAACCCCGAAATCGTCGTGCTGGGCGGTGGCGTCATTGAAGCCCTGGCGGATGAAATGATGAGCGTCATCCTGAAAACTGCGAAGGATCGCGCCATGCCCGGTACGATGAAAGGTGTCGAAATCATCGCTTCCAAACTCGGGGACAACGCCGGGATCACCGGCGGCGCGGTGCTGGCCAGGCGCGAGACGAAGTGAATGACAAAGGCACTTTGTTGAAAGTGCTATTCCATCAGCTCCATCTGCTTCGGTGTCAACAACCATTCCAGTGTAGCGCAACGGCCGCACTTCAACGACTCAGTCGTTAATCTGCACAAACCTCCCTTTTTCAATTCCACAGCCAGACCTACATTGCCTGAAACCAGCCGCGAAATCAGTCCGCTCAAGTAAGGCTCGTGGCCAACGAGCAAAACGCTTTCCGGCGCAGGCTGGAGGCCATGGAGATGTTCGATGAGCGTTTTCGGATCGCTTTCGGGTGTCAAACTGTCCAACAACTCAGGTTTCTTCCGTGCTCTGAAAGCCTCAGCCACGATCTCGGCGGTTTGTTTTGCGCGCAGATGCGGGCTGGACAGGATGAGGTCAAATGAGAGTTCGAGTGCCGCCATCGCTTCGGTGATTCGCCATAATCTTCTTTCTCCTTTAGGCGTCAGCGTGCGGTCTGCATCTTTTCCCCGACTGGACGCGTCTCGTTCCACGGCGATGCCGTGGCGCAAAATGTAGAGATTCATTGCCGACCTCCTCGTTTCTTTGGCCGCGCTGGCTTGATTTCCGGAACCGGCAGGGGATCGAATTCGTGCAACATGTCCGCAGTGTGCATGTATCGCTGAACCAGCCACTGGCACCTCCGCAACAGTTCGTCACGGAAATACCGGTCCGACTCCGTTCTGACCACTTTCTTTTTGAAAAACTTGCCCAGCGTTACGATCAAAACCTCGATGTCCTGGATGTCGCCCATCATGGTTTGATAATGATGCATCGCAGCCAGCCGTTTTTCCGTCACGCCTGGCAACAAGGTCAGCAGCGCCTCCACCATATAGCGAAACTTTTTAAATGCAATTCGCATGCGGTGGATGGTTGCCGTGTTGTCCGGATCAATGCGCGCTTTCAACTGCACGACCCGCGCAAAGGCGCGGTTCACGGCGCGCATCAGGTTCGTGAGTGCCTGCTTGGAGGTGCGGCGTTTGCGCTCTTGCCGCATTTCCTCTTTGCAACTGGCAATAATCTGTCCGAGCCGCTTCGTCTTGATGCGTTTGATCCGCTTGCGCGTCTCTGTGGTGTAGCGGTCTCCCCATTTTAACAAGTAAGCGTGAAAAAGCCGCGCTGCCGGGTAAGCCCGTAACATTTTGCTGACATATCGCAACTGAACCTGCGTGTCGCGCAGATCGTCGAACGTGTCCAGATGCCGCTTCAGGGCGCGTTGTGCCTTCTTGATTCGCTCGTCACGAATGAAAGCGCCGAGCAATTCCACCGTCGCAAGCAACCGCCGGGTTTCCACACGCGATTCGTGGACGGCTTCCTCGGAAAAGTTTTCCTGACAGCGCTTCAACCTTTTCCGATAGCGTTTCCACTGCGTTCTGAGCGAAACCGTGAGATGTTTGAGGCTGTCTGCGGGAAACTCGCTGTCGGCTGGCTTGCGATAGAGTGCATCTTTCGCATTTGTCCTGTAGGTCGCCGTTGTCTTCATCGCGCGCATTGGGAATCATCGTTTCGTTGTTCGCCTCGCAAACGGAGAGGGCGCGACTTTGATCTGTGGATGTTTCGACTTCCCGCTGGCCGGCTTTCGGCGCGTAGCCTCTTCAGCGCCGGCCAACGCCATGAATTCAAACTGACTCCGGCGCGGTTTTTCGCCCTTGCCCGGCACCGCCCGGGGATAAGAGCCGTCGGCCTGCAAAAAGCGCGCCTTGGCATTGTCCACCAAAGAAATGGCCAGAATTTCGTTGATCACGCGTTCGCGCAGATTGCCGTCCTCAACGGGAAAAACCAGTTCAATGCGGCGGAAAAAATTTCGCGGCAACCAATCGGCGCTGCCCACAAACACCTGTGGCTGGCAGGCGTTTTCAAAATAATAAATACGGCTGTGCTCCAGGAAACGATCCACGATGCTCCGCACCGTGATGTTCGTGCTGACTCCTTTCAGTCCGGGACGCAAACAGCAGATGCCGCGAACGATCAAATCGATCTTCACGCCGGCCTGCGAAGCGCGATAAAGAGCTTCGATGATCTGCCGGTCCGCAAGGGAATTGATTTTTGCAACGATGCGGGCTGGCAAACCCTTGCGCGCGTTCTCGCCTTCACGCTCGACCAGTTGGAGCATTTGCCCGTGCAATGCAAACGGCGCGACCAGCAGTTTTTGCATCCCCTGGAACTGACAGATTCCCGTCAAGAGGTTGAAGAAATTGGTGATGTCCTCTCCGATATCCGGCCGGCAGGTCAACAACCCGAGGTCGGTGTAAAGGCGCGCCGTGGTTGGATTGTAATTGCCCGTGCCGAGATGGACGTAACGACGAATGTTGTTTCCCTCGCGGCGAACCACCAGACAGCTTTTACCGTGAATTTTGTATCCCACCACGCCATAGACGACATGCACGCCGTTCTCTTCGAGCTGGCGCGCCCACAGGATGTTGTTCGCTTCGTCGAATCGCGCCCGCAACTCCACCACGGCGGTCACTTGCTTGCCATTTTTCACCGCGTTCATCAGCGCGCCGACAATGTGAGGGTCGCCACCCGTGCGGTAGAGCGTCTGTTTGATGGCCAGCACATCCGGATCCGCGGCGGCTTGCTCCAAAAAATCGACCACGCTGCTGAAATTTTCATACGGATGATGCAGCAAAATGTCCCGCTCGCGGATGGCGGCGAACAGATCCGTTCGAGTTCGCAACGGCGCGGTCACCGGCGCCACGAACGGCGCATCACGCAGTTCCGGCGAATGGTCGCCTTCGTAGATGGCCATGAGCCGCGTCGGGTTCAGTGGACCGTCCACCAGAAACAAATCATCTTCGACCAGGCGCAGCGTTCGTAACAACGCGTTCCGAATTGACATCGGGCAATCGCGATCCAGTTCGAGCCGCACGGCCGCGCCTTTGCGGCGATTGTGCAGTTCATTTTCCACCGCTTTGAGGATGTTGGCGGCTTCCTCTTCATCGATGTAGAGTTCACTGTTGCGCGTCACTCGAAAATGCCAAAATCCGCAAACCCTGGTGCCCGGAAACAAGTCCGCCAGGTAATGGCCGATGAGCAAACCGAGCGAAACGTGGTCACGTCGGGTGTCGTCGCGCGGCAACGGCACCAATCGGGGCAGGGCGCGCGGCACCTGCACCACGGCCAGATGCCGCAACAGTTGATCGCCCTGCGGCTTTTTCACCTGCACAATGATGTTCAACGATTTGTTGAGCAACTGCGGAAACGGGTGGGCGGGGTCAATGGCCAGCGGGGTCAGCACCGGGCGAACCTGGGTTCGATAATAGTTCTCCACCCATTTGAGGTCGGCGGCGCTCAATTCAGGCAGGTTGAGAATGCGGATGCCGTTCCTGGCCAATCCCGGCAACAACTCTTTACGCCAGCAGGCGTACTGCTGCTCCACCATGCGCCGGACCCGCTTGATAATGGCGCGAAGATTTTCCGTGGCCGTCAAGCCATCGATCGTCCGCTCGGCCACTCCGCTTTCGATCTGCTGTTTGATTCCCGCCACGCGCACCTCAAAGAACTCATCGAGGTTCGAACTGACGATGCAGAAGAACTTCACCCGCTCCAAAAGCGGGTTGTTCTTATCGAGCGCCTCGTCGAGCACCCGCTGGTTGAATTCGAGCCAGCTTAAATCACGGTTGATGAAATGGGCCGGCCCGAAGGAAATTGTTTTTGCTTTCGATTGCACAGAGGGCGGAGATTAGCGGCCCGTATGGGCGTTGGAAAGTTACAAATCGGTTACACGACCGGCCGGAACTTGATAAACTCGAAGCAACCATTGCGGCATCCCACCGATTAATCGTTGGGCTACTGCCCATCAGTTACGACGGGAGTGCGATTCTTGCAAAAGACCGCGTAGATTGTTGAGAGCCGCTGCTGACCATCCAGAACGTAATTGACCGGATAGTTTGGTTGTCTATCTGGAATTTCAAAGCCAGCTACATTGCGCGTGGATTTCAACCGCTCCATAGAGTTCCACAGTAAAATACTTCCGATTGGATAATTGTGGTAAAGGCTATCAACAAGTTTCACCACCTGATCCTGATCCCAGATGAATCCGCGCTGGAAGGCCGGAATCTTAATGTCTCCGTCGGCAATCCGATCAATGATTTTGTCTATTTTTGCCGGAGTAAGTTGAAGTTCAAGAGTTGGCATAACTTATTGAATTCGTCCGTAGCAAACTACGGGCGCAATTTCGTTTCAAGGATTATCGCGGCACAAGCGTGTTTCACCTCCAAAACGGACAGCGCACCCAGCGGCCGGATTCGACTTCGAGCAGTTCAGGAATGTTTTCCGAACATTCCTCCTTCGCAATCGGACAGCGCGGGGCAAAGCGGCAGCCGGGCGGGAAATCTCCGATGCGGGGCACGTTGCCGGGAATCGCCGTGAGCCGGGCCGCGCCGCCGGAGAGTTTCGGCACGCTCGCCATCAGCGCCTTCGTGTAGGGATGCAGCGGACGGCGCAGCAATTCACGCGTGGGCGCGAGTTCGACGATCTGCCCGGCATACATCACCGCCACGCGGTCGGCCATGTCGTCCACGATGCCGAGGTTGTGCGTGATGAGCAGGATCGCCATGCCGAGGCGCTGCTTGAGGTCGCGCAGCAATTCGAGGATTTGCGCCTGGATGGTCACGTCGAGCGCGGTGGTCGGCTCGTCGGCCACGAGCAACTTCGGTTCGCTGGCCAGCGCCATTGCAATCATCACGCGCTGTTGCATCCCGCCGGACATTTGGAACGGGTAATCCTTGATGCGTGATTCCGGCGCGGAAATGCCGACGGTTTTCAGCAGGCGGATGACTTCGGCGTCCGTGGCCTTGTCCGGCTTGTGCAGCTTCAGCGATTCCTTGATTTGCGCGCCGACACGTAACACAGGATTCAACGAGGCGCCCGGCTCTTGAAACACGTAGCTCACCACACCGCCACGGATTTCGCAAAGCTCGACCGGCGACATCTTCAACACGTTACGGCCGTTGAGTAGAATTTCGCCTCCAACATAGCGCGCCGGCGGTGTCGGCACCAAACGCGCGATGGACAACGCGGTGACGCTCTTGCCGCAGCCGCTCTCNNGACACGCCGTCCACGGCGCGCAGGCTGGCGTCGCCAGTGAGGAAATCGACTTGTAAGTTTTTAATTTCGAGCAATGACATCGAGTGAATAAAAAATTAGAAACTCAAAATCAAAAATGGATGAAAGGTCGCGGCAGGCATTTGTAATTTCATTTTGCATTATTAATTGTTCGGGGAAAGCCCAAATCCGCTTGATTGTCGTTCGTTTTCGCCAGTAGCTTGCAGACCTATGCATGTGAAAACGTTTTTCATTCTGGCGACACTTTGTCTGTTCACCGGCTGTCAGTCCTTTCAGCGCCAAACCGGTGGCACGGCGCAAACTTTGACGGATTATCAGAAAATGGCGGCGCGCTTCCATTCCGTCATCAGTTTTCCGGAATTTGAAACGACTACGAATGCCATCGACTCCTCGGTCAAGAAAACCATCGCCACGGCCAATGCGGCGCTGGACCACCTCGGTAAACTTGATCCTCAAAAGGTCACATTTGAAAATACGATTCGTGCCCTCGACGACACTAGTTATCAGGCCAACCTCACGGCAAACCGGCTTGGGCTGATCAAGGAAACCAGCACCAACGCCGCCGTTCGCGACGCCGCAACGGAGGCGACCAAAGTTTTGCAGGAATGGGCGGTGGGATTGGATTATCGCTAGGATGTTTACGCGGCGGTCAAGGCGTTCGCCGCCAGGCACCCGGAGTTGAGCGGTGAAGACGCCAAACTTTTCTCCGAAACGCTGCGCGATTACAAGCGGGCGGGGTTGGAATTACCGAAGGCGCAACGCGACGTGGTGGAGCGGATGCGCAAGGAGTTGACGGGCCTGGAAACGGATTTTGAAAACAATGTCACCAAGGCGCAGAAGGCTGTCAAATTCACCAAGGCCGAACTCGACGGCGTACCGGACGATTTTCTCCAGCAGATCAAGGCCGGCGACGACGAGTTTAGCGTCATGGCGAACGTCACCGTCCACTACATCCGGGTGATGGACAACGCGAAGAGCGAAGCCACGCGCAAGAAACTTCTATTCGAGCATGACAATCTAGCCCGCGAGGTCAATGTTCCGCTGCTCGGGAAAATCCTGGCGTTGCGCGACGACATCGCCCGCAAGCTGGGTTACCCGAGTTGGGCCGACTACGCGACGGAAGTCAAAATGGTGAAAAACGCCGGCACCGCGCTCCGGTTCCTCCAGGATTTGAAGACCGGTTTGCAGCCGAAGTTCGACGCGGAACTGGAGGAATTCCGCCAACTCAAGATCAAGGAGACCGGCGATCCGAACGCGAAGATCAACGTCTGGGACTGGCGCTATTATGCCAACCAGTTGAAGATCCGGAAGTACAGCGTGGACGCCGAGGAATTGCGCGTCTTTTTCCCATACCAGCGCGTGCTCGACGGCATGTTTGCCATCTACCAGCGCATCTTTGGACTGAAGTTCGAACCGGTCGAACCGCCGTACAAATGGATTGGCGACCTGCAACTCTACGCCGTGTCGGACGCGCAGACGGGCCAGCCGCTGGGGTTGTTTTATCTCGACATGTTCCCGCGCGAAGGCAAATACCATCACTTCGCGCAGTTCGGCATCATTGACGGCAAACTCCTGCCCGATGGAAAATACCAGCGGCCCGTTTGCGCCCTGATCTGTAATTTTCCCGCGCCGACCAAAGACCATCCGTCGCTGATGTCGCACGACGACGTGGAGACGATCTTCCATGAGTTCGGTCACGCGATGCACACGATCCTGACGCGCGCGAAATATTCGCGCTTCTCGGGCACGAGCGTCCCACGCGACTTCGTCGAAGCGCCGTCACAAATGCTCGAGAACTGGGTGTGGGACAAAAAGGTCCTGGACAGTTTCGCCGCGGATTACCGAGATCCATCGAAAAAGATCCCGACGGAAATCCTGTCGAAGCTGAAGGAAGCGCGCCTGGCCACCGAAGGGACGCGATATCGCCGGCAGCTTTCGTTCGGCCTGATGGACCTCGCACTACACACGGGCATTCATGATTCGAACACGGCTGAAACGACGGCGATTGCGAACCGGGAATTGAGCGACGTGTTTTTGCCGATGCTACCGGACACGGCGTTCGTGGCGTATTTCGGCCACATTATCGGCTACGGCGCGGGCTATTACGGCTACGCCTGGGCGGACGCGATCGCGGCGGACATGGCGACGGTGTTCGAGAAGGCGCCGAACGGTTATTTTGACACCAACGCCGGGCGGCGTCTCCGCGAAGAAATTTACGAGCCGGGCGATTCGCGCGACGTGAACATTTCGATTGAGAGATTTCTAGGGCGACCGCGCTCCATCGAGCCGTTCCTCAAACAGATTGGGATTGGAAAATGATGTCGGCATGAATGCTCCGCTCCGAGGTATAGTCGATCAAAGCACCGAGCCGAAGAGCGCCGCCGATCGCTGGCCGAAGCAAATTAAATTCATCGTCGGCAATGAAGCTTGCGAACGGTTCAGTTATTACGGGATGCGGAGCATCCTCGCGGGTTATATCACTGGCGAAGTTCTCAAAGGCGGACTCGGTCAGGACGCGGACACGGCCACGAGCATCATCCACACGTTCGTCTTCGCGAACTATTTCATGCCGCTGTTCGGCGCGTGGCTTTCTGACAAAATTGTTGGCCGCTATCACACCATTCTTTGGGTGTCGCTGTTTTATTGCGTGGGCCATGGTGTGCTGGCGTGCAGCGATTTCGTGCCGGGCGTGCATGGAAAAATGTGGTGTATATTCGCGGGACTTGCGCTCATCGCGTTTGGCTCGGGCGGAATCAAGCCTTGCGTGTCGGCATTCATGGGCGACCAGTTCAAGCCGGAGCAATCGCATCTGTTGCAAAAAGCTTATGGCGCGTTTTACTGGTCAATCAACCTTGGCTCATTCTTTTCGTTTCTCGTTGTGCCGTGGACGAAAAATCATCACGGCTACAGCTGGGCATTCGGTGTGCCGGGAGTTTTAATGGCGATTGCAACGCTGATTTTCTGGCTGGGGACGAAACATTACGTTCGCGTGCCGCCGAGTCGTCAGACCAGGAGCGCCGGATTTATTTCGGTGTTTTTCACCGCGTTCGCCCATCAGCGGGGAATCACTTTCGATGCTTTGCTGAACATTCTAGCAAGTCTGGGTATTCCGTTGATCGCGATGATCGCGATGGCGGTGGTCGCGTTTGCGGCCCGAATGAGTCCAATCGTGCGCGGGATTGGCTGGGCGGCGTTGGGATTGGTGGGACTTTGGTATCTGCTGATTGTGATCAAGAGCCTGCTGAATAAGCTGGAGCTTTCCGAAAACTTTTGGGCGGCGGCGCGAATTCGTTATGCCGAAAAAGAAATTGCCGCCGCGCGGTCGGTTGGTCCCATCTTGTTTGTATTCGCGCTGATTCCGCCATTCTGGTGTCTGTTCGACCAAACAAATTCGACCTGGGTTTTGCAGGGTGGAAAGATGATTCCCTTCGATCTGCTCGGACTTCACATCGGCGCAGAACAAATGCAGTCCGCCAACCCGCTGCTCGTCATGATGCTCGTGCCGTTGTTGACGCTCGGAATCTATCCATTGTTGGGCCGGTTTGCTTCGCCGTTGCGGCGAATTTCATACGGCATGTTCCTCGGCACGTTTTCCTATGTCATTGTGGCGGGCTTGCAAGCGCGCCTCGAAGCCGGTGCGCAGATCAGCGTTGCCTGGCAAACACTGCCTTATATCGTGTTGACCACGGCAGAAGTTCTGGTGTCAACGACAGGTTTGGAATTCGCCTTCCGGGAAGCCGCGCCGGAAATGAAAAGCTTGATCATGAGTTTTTGGTTGCTGACGGTGGCGTTCGGCAATCTCGTGGTCACGACCATTACCAAATTGTTCTCCGGCGCGGGCGCCCATGAGGCATCGGTAAGCACGTCGCGTTTCTTCATGTATGCCGGGCTGATGTTTGTAGTGGCGATTTTGTTCAGCATCATCGCCACGCGCTATCGCTACCGCGACGAAGCGGCGGCGCGCGGAAAATGAATGGCGATTGGTTGTGGGCGGCAGGGGATGAACCACCACTGTCGTTGTGCTCGGCCGGAATTCTTGATTACAAGGAGAACAGCAGGGAGGATTTTTGGCACCACGTTTGGCACCACGGCGCGAAGTTCCATCTCGTCCCACCTTCCTTGCACAACACCGCGCTGGTTTGACTTTTTCCCGGAAAAGAGTCTTCTACGTGATTAACGAATGCAGTTAAAGCAAAACAGCAAGTTCAAACGGTGGCGTCGCTTAGGCTTTTATTCCAGCGCGCCGCTGCTGATCCTTTCTCTTGTTGGTTGCGGCAGGCCGGAAACGCGCGTCGAGCATGGCGTCCGCGAGCAAATCCTTCACATCGGCAATGGCACTGAACCGCAGGACCTTGATCCAGGCATCATCAGTGGCGTACAGGAATATCACGTCATCATGTCGTTGTTGGAGGGGCTCGTGTCGGAAGACCCGGTGGATTTGCATCCCGTGCCCGGCGTGGCCGCGAGCTGGGACATTTCGCCGGGCAATACGGTTTACACGTTTCATCTGCGGCACAACGCAAAGTGGTCGAATGGCGAGCCTGTAACCGCGCGCGATTTTTTGGAATCCTACAAGCGCATTCTCACGCCGTCGCTCGCATCGGAGTATTCCTACATGCACTTCGTTGTAAAAAATGCGGAGGCTTACAACGAAGGCAAGCTCACGAACTTCAACGAGGTCGGCTATAAGGTGCTGAACGACTATACATTTCAAGTCACGCTCAATTATTCGACGCCGTATTTCCTGTCTTTGCTACTGCATCACTCGTGGTATCCGGTGCATCTGCCGACGATTCGAAAATATGGTGATCCCTACAAGCGCGGCAACCACTGGACGCGCCCCGGCCATTTCGTCGGCAACGGCGCGTTTGTGCTCGCCAAATGGCAGGTCAATAACGTCGTCCTCGTGAAGAAAAGTCCGACCTACTGGGACAAAGACCGCGTCCGGCTGAAGGAAATCCATTTCCATCCCATCGAGAGTGACGATACTGAGGAGCGCGCGTTTCGCTCCGGCCAGTTGCACATTACGGAAACCGTGCCGCTCACGAAGATTGGCGTCTATAAAAAGAACCGCCCGGACCTGATCCACATTGATCCGTTTCTCGGCGCATATTTTTACGACATCAATACAACGAAACCTCCGCTGAATGACAAACGCGTACGCCGCGCACTATCCCTCGCGATTGACCGCGCGAGCATAGTCAAAAACATCACGCGCGGCGGCCAGTTACCGGCGTTCAATTTGACGCCACCCGGCACGGCCGGCTACACCTGCCGTATGCAACTTCACGAGGACGTCGCCGAGGCAAAACGGCTGCTGGCCGAAGCGGGCTATCCCGACGGAAAAAACTTTCCGACCTTCGAGGTTCTTTACAACACACAGGAGGCCCATCGCGCCATTGCAGAGGCGATTCAGCAAATGTGGAAGAATAATCTGGGTATTGACGCGCGGCTGGCCAACCAAGAATGGAAAGTTTATCTGGATTCGCAGCGCACGCTGAATTATCAGGTGTCTCGCGCCTCATGGATTGGCGATTACGCCGACCCAAACACGTTTCTCGACATGTGGGTGACGGGCGGTGGTAACAACCATACCGGCTGGTCGAACAAGGAATACGACCGGCTGATTGCGGAAGCCGCGCGCACCGGGGAGTTGCAGCAGCGGCTCGAAGTTTTCCAGAAGGCCGAGGCGATTTTGCTCGATGAACTGCCGATGATTCCGATTTATTTCTACACCCGCATCTGCCTCAAAAGACCGGAACTCAAGAACTGGTACCCGAACATTCTCGACAATCACCCTTACAAGTATGTGTATCTGGAAAAATAAACGGGTGAACTGGAGTGCTGGAGCGTTGGAGTGCTGTATTCACTCCATTTCTCCAACACCCCAAAACTCCATGCTCTGATGCTACGCTTCATCGCCAAACGATTTGTCGAAGCGATACCGGTGTTGTTTATCGTCGCGACGATCACGTTCTTTCTTATGAAGGCTGCGCCGGGCGGGCCGTTCGACACGGAAAAAGCCACGACGCCCGAAATCAAAGCGCAACTCGAAGCCCAATACGGTCTCAACAAACCCGTCTTCCAGCAATATCTTGACTACATGGGCCAGTTGCTGCACGGCGACCTCGGCCCGTCCTTCAAATACGCCGGCTGGTCCGTGGCTGAATTGCTGGCGGGCGCTTTTCCTGTGTCGCTCGAACTCGGCTGCTACGCGCTCGCCTTTGCGCTCATGCTGGGGTTGATCGCGGGAATCATCGCTTCACTGCGCCCAAACTCGTTGAATGATTACATTCCGATGGGTCTGGCCACGCTCGGCATTTGCCTGCCCGCCTTTGTCACCGGGCCGCTGCTGATTCTCGTGTTCGCCATTACGCTCGGTTGGTACAACACTTCCGGCTGGGATTTTCCAAGCGATCGCGTGCTGCCGTCCATCACGCTGGGCCTTTACTATACGGCTTACATCGCAAGACTAACGCGCGCCGGAATGTTGGAAATTCTTAGCCAGGATTTCATCCGCACCGCGCGCGCGAAGGGGGCGACCGAATGGCGCGTCGTGTGGAAGCATTCCCTCCGCGGCGGTTTGCTCTCCGTCGTTTCCTTTCTAGGCCCGGCCATCAGCGGACTGGTGACCGGCTCGCTCGTGGTGGAAACCATTTTTCAAATTCCTGGCCTCGGACGTTTCTTCGTCATGGCTGGCTTCAATCGCGATTACACCATGGTCATGGGCACGGTGTTGTTCTATGCGGTGCTAATCATCGTTCTGAACCTGCTGGTGGACATCATCCAGGTCTGGCTGAACCCGAAATTGCGCTTTGACTGACATGACCGCCGCACCACAACCCGCCACACTACGACCGACCGACGAAATAGAGGCCGGCCATTCACTGTGGCAGGACGCCTGGCATCGTCTGCGCAAAAACAAAATGGCCGTGCTCGGCGGCATCTTCATCATTTTGCTGACCATCGCCTCATTCGTGACTCCACTCGTCGCATCCGATTATTACAAGCACCAGAATCTTGATTTGGGTGCCACCCCGCCGAGTCATGCTCATTGGTTCGGCACGGACCAACTCGGTCGCGACCTGCTCGCGCGCGTCCTGTATGGTGGATGTATTTCTCTTTCCGTTGGAATAGCCGCGACTGTCGTGTCGGTTGTCATCGGCGTTCTCTACGGAACAATTTCCGGCTACATCGGCGGTCGCCTGGATGTGATCATGATGCGCGCCGTGGACATCCTGTATTCACTGCCGTTTGTGATGTTCGTCATCCTGCTAATGGTCATTTTCGGACGGAATATCATCCTGTTATTCATGGCCATCGGCGCGGTGGAATGGCTGGACATGGCGCGCATCGTCCGCGGCCAGGTGCAATCACTCAAGAAACAGGAATTCATTGAGGCCGCTCTCGCTCTCGGCTTGCGCAAGCGCCGCATCATTTTGCGTCACATGATCCCGAACGTGCTCGGCATCGTCATCATTTACAGCACGCTCATCGTGCCGAGCGTGATGCTCCTGGAATCGTTCCTGAGCTTTCTCGGTTTTGGCGTGCAACCGCCCATGAGTTCGTGGGGAACGCTCATCAATGAAGGCGCGAAGAGCATGGAGGAATGCCCGTGGCTGCTCATCTTCCCCGGACTCTTTTTCTCGGCGTCACTTTTCTCTCTAAACTTTCTTGGCGACGGTCTGCGCGACGCGCTGGATGTGCGGGCGTCAAAGGATTAACCCAACGTTACATGGTTAAAACGTTACATCGTTTCATCGGAAGCACCTGCCTGACGGCGATATAACGCACCCACGCTGTAACGTTTCAACGTTTCAACATTTCAACGATTTAACGAACCCATGCCATTGCTTGAACTCTCCAACCTGCGAACGTCATTCCACACGCGCCACGGAATCGTGCGCGCGGTGAATGACGTGTCGTTCACGCTGGAGAAGGGCGAGACGCTCGGCATCGTCGGCGAATCCGGCTCTGGCAAATCAGTGACGTGTTATTCGCTCATGGGTTTGATTCCCCAACCGCCCGGGAGAATTGAAGGCGGGCGCGTGGTATTCGACGGCGTTGATTTGCTTTGCTGCAAACCGGAACAACTGCGTCGCATCCGGGGCAAGCGTATCGCGATGATCTTTCAAGACCCGATGACGTCGCTCAACCCCTACATCCGCATCGAAGACCAGTTGATTGAACCGCTGTTGATTCATGAACGCATCGAATATACCGAGGCGGTGAAGCGCGGCATTGCAGCGCTGGAAGAAGTCGGCTTGCCGGACGCGGCAAAACGGATTCGCAGTTATCCCCACGAATTTTCCGGCGGCATGAGACAGCGCGTGATGATTGCCATGGCTCTGATCACGAAGCCCGATCTGCTGATTGCCGACGAACCAACTACCGCTGTCGACGTGACGGTGCAGGCACAAATCCTGGAACTCATCAAGCGCGCGCAGCGGCAACTCGGCATGGCGGTGATGCTCGTTTCACACGATTTGGGTGTCGTGTCCGGCTTCTGCGACCGGGTGCAGGTGATGTATGCGGGGCGCATTGTGGAAAGCGCAAAAACCGACAGTCTGTTTCATCAACCGCAGCATCCCTACAATCGCGCCCTGCAAAATTCCATTCCCGCGCTGCAGCCGAAAGGCACGGCGCTCTATACGATCCCCGGAATGCCGCCGGACTTGTCCAGACCGCTGCCCGGCTGCGCGTTCGCTCCGCGCTGCGAATTTGCAGCGGACAAATGCAGCACGGGTGAAATTGTCTTGAAAGAAGTTGCACCAGACCATCGTTCCGCGTGTTTGCGAGTGCAGCAGGCGGAAATCAAAGTATGAGAACAATCGAAGCCACATGTGTTGGAGTACAGGCTTCAATCGGCTTGATTCATGTGATGGCCAGACCAACTGAAGCTTGAACTCCAACTTGAATTATGTCTGACGCCTTTCTCCAACTTCAGAACGTCAAAACCCACTTTCCGGTGGAAAGAGGCATCATCTTCCGCCGTCACATTGGTGAAGTGAAAGCTGTGGACGGTGTGTCGCTGTCGTTGCTGCAGGGAGAGATTCTTGGGCTGGTCGGCGAATCAGGTTGCGGCAAATCCACTTTGGGCCGGACGATTCTGCAACTGGTTCCGCCGACGGAAGGCGCGGTGATTCTCGCTGGTAAAAATCTGGCGCAATTGAAAGGCCGTGCCTTGCGCGAATCCCGCGCGGATTTTCAGATGATTTTCCAAGACCCGTATGCGTCGCTCAATCCGCGCATGACAGTCTTCGACACGCTGGTTGAGGCGATCCGGGCGCACAAAACCGTTCCTTCCTCCGAACTGGCAAATCGCGTGAGCGAACTCATGAAAAAAGTGGGTTTGTCGCCCCGTTTCCTGCAAAAGTATCCGCACGAATTTTCCGGCGGGCAGCGACAGCGCATCGCCATTGCCCGCGCGCTCGCCGTTGAGCCGAAGCTCATCATTGCCGACGAACCGGTCAGCGCGCTGGACGTTTCAATTCAGGCGCAAATCATCAACCTGCTCGCGCAACTCTCGCGTGAAATGAAGCTCACGCTCGTTTTCATCTCGCACGATTTGTCCGTGGTGAAACACATCTCCGACCGCATCGCGGTGATGTATGTGGGCAAAATCGTAGAGCTTGGCCCGGCCACGGACGTATTCGAGAAACCGTTGCATCCGTACACCAAGGCATTGGTCAGCGCCGTGCCGATTCCCGACCCGGAGCGCGAAAAGAAACGTCTGCGCGTCATCCTTTCGGGCGATCCACCGTCGCCGATGAATCCGCCGGGTGGTTGCGCGTTTCATCCGCGCTGCGCTTGCGCGGTGGCCGAATGTTCGCGCACCGTGCCGGGCTTGGACAATTTTAACGCGGCCCGCCAGGTCGCCTGCATCCGCGCAAAGGAAATCAATTGAGCCGGACGGGTGTTTCGATTATTTTCTTGGGAAACGAAAGTTTTTGGTACAGGCCGTAATGGCCACGCAGAAACTCCAGCCCGCTTTGAGCCCGAAGTAGAGGTTTGTGAGCGAGAGCACGCCTCCCACCACCGAACCCATCAGGATGGCTCGCCAACTGAGTTGCAGCATGCTGTCGCCCCGCCTCTTGTAAAGCCGGTGATGCACAGTCGCGCGCGATTGATCACAAGGAACTAGTGCTGATTTTGCATCCTCGCCCGTCGCCGCGTCGGCCACTCTATTGGTTAACTAAAGCGGTTTAAATGCAGGGCAGACGCATCTAAATTTACGGAAAGTGTTGGAGATCAATGAAGGCATCGCTCATCTGGAAAATTTATAAAGTCGAGTCGTAGATGAAATTTCAATAATTCCTCGGAAAAACAGAAAAGAAATTTAGATGCGTCTGCCTGGGTTTAAATGACTGTTGACTGTACCCGTCCGTTTGTTATTTTCACCGCTCCTTAATCGGGATATTGATGAAAACGTATTTGCCGAAAGTTAATCTGGATCAGCGCAAATGGCATGTGGTGGATGCCAACGGGGCCATTCTCGGTCGGTTGGCGGTGCAGATTGCCAATATTTTGCGCGGAAAAAACAAACCCGTCTTTACCGCGCATCTGGATGCCGGCGACTTTGTCGTTGTCATCAACGCGGAAAAGGTCGCCGTCACAGGCAAGAAAGAGACCGATAAGAAGTTCATGACCTATTCCGGCTGGAAGGGTAGTGAGAAGTTCACGTCCGTCGCACAAACCCGCACCCGGCATCCGGAAAAATTGATTACCCACGCGGTGAAAGGCATGATCCCCAAGAACCGGCTGGGACGGCAACTCTTGACCAAATTGAAAGTCTATCAGGGTGCTCAGCATCCGCACAGCGCTCAACAACCGGCGACGCTGACCGCCGCCATTTGATCGGTTCAACTATTTTAACGCGATTGAGTATGGCAGAAACAAAAATTCAAGAATTCCTCGGCACCGGTCGCCGGAAGACATCCATCGCCCGCGTGCGGCTGGCCTCCGGCTCCGGCAAGATTGTCGTCAATGGTCGCACGTTTGAAACCTACTTTCCGACCGACTACCTGCGCACACAGATTACCCGCCCGCTCAACCTGACCGGGATGATGGAAAAATTCGACGTGCGCGTGAATGTAAAAGGCGGCGGACCGTCTGGCCAGGCTGGTGCGGTGCGGCACGGTATCGCCCGGGCTTTGATTTCGGCCGACCCGAATATGCGCGCCACGCTTAAACCGGAGGGTTTGTTGACCCGCGATCCGCGCATGAAAGAACGCAAAAAATACGGTCAGCCCGGGGCACGCAAACGCTTCCAATACTCGAAGCGTTAATCCGAACAAAAACTTACGCGCCCCGCAGGTTGATACTTGCGGGGTTTTTCTTTTGTCAGTTGCAAAAATGTAACGATTCGACCAAAACAGCGAACCACTGATTGCTGACCAAAACCATGAACAACAAGACATCGGTCAAAGTCGCCATCGTCGGCGCATCGGGTTACTCTGGCGAGGAGCTGGTGCGCCTGCTTTTGTCGCATTCGCACGCGGAACTCACCGCCGTCACTTCGCGGCAATACGCCGGGCAAACCCTCGCGCAGGTTTTTCTCCGGTTCGCGCATCTACCGCACGCCAAGGCGCTGCGCTTTAGCGAACCCAACGCTGAGTTACTCGCCAAACAGGCGCAGGTGATTTTCCTCGCGCTGCCGCACGGTGTTGCCGCCGAATTCGCCGTGCCGCTGCTCAAGCTCGGATGTCAGGTCATCGACCTCAGCGCCGATTTCCGCGTAAGGAGCGGCGCAGTTTACAAGGAGTTTTACGCGCACGATCATCCCGCGCCCGGATTGCTCACCACCGCAGTTTACGGATTGCCGGAAGTATATCGTGCGCAAATCAAAAACGCCTTGCTGATCGCGTCGCCGGGCTGCTATCCCACGAGCATTTTGCTGCCCACGCTTCCGCTGTTGCGGGCAGGGCTGATTAAATCCACCGGCATCATCGCCGATTCCCTGAGCGGAGTGAGCGGCGCCGGCCGCAAGGTGGAACAGGATTACATGTTCGTGGAGTGCAACGAAAGCGTCCGGCCGTACGGCATCCCCAAGCACCGGCATTTGTCCGAAATCGAGCAGGAACTTTCGCTCGCCGCGCAGACACCCGTTACGATTCAGTTCACGCCGCACCTCGTTCCCATCAATCGCGGCATCCTCACGACGCTTTATCTCGCGCCGGAAAAACATTTCAGCGACGCCGAGGGAATGAATGCATTAAATGAAAAGATTTCCGCCTGCTACCAGTCGGCTTACGGCAACGAACCGTTCGTGCGTTTGCTCGACGGCAACGCGCTGCCGGATACCAAGAATGTCCTGGGCACGAACGTCGTCGAAATCGCCTGGCGGCTCGACGCGCGCACCGGACGGCTCATCGTCCTGAGCGCCGAGGACAACATTGTCAAAGGCGCGAGCGGGCAAGCCGTCCAAAGTTTCAACATCATGTGCGGCTTTCCTGAAACGGCGGGGTTGGTTTGAGCATGAGTTTTCCAACCCGGTTACGATCGCCGATACGGCCATAATCAAACTGCCCATGAATATCACTGGCAAAATTCCTCTGATCATTGCGTTTGCGAGTCTTTTCGGTGGCTGCACGACTTTGACAATCAAGGACCTGTCATTCCCGGAACCTTCCCTGCTGCCACCACAGCCGTCGTTGCCCGATCCGCTCGTCATGTTCGATGGCCGCCGCGTCACCTCGCAAGCGCAATGGTTTAACGAACGTCGCCCGGAATTGCAGGCGCTCTTTCAGCATTACATGTACGGCGCCATTCCACCCAAGCCCGCAAACATGAAGGTCAAGCTTCTGGCCGAGCATCACGACTTTCTCGGCGGCAACGCCACCCTCAAGCTCGTCACCTTGGAAACTGGACCCGTTGGCGCACCGCGAATCGATTTGATGCTCGTGCTGCCGAACGAACGCCATGGATCAGTGCCGGTGTTCCTGGTCATGAACTTCTGCGGCAACCACGCGCTCACCGATGATCCGCGCATGCCGCTCGCACGCGGCTGGCTTTACAACTCCTGCCAAGGTTGCACGAACAATGCCGCCACGGAAGCCGCGCGCGGCGGCCAGGTCGTGGACTGGCCTTTGAGTCGGATTGTCGAACGCGGCTACGCGCTGGCGGCATTTTGCAGCAGCGACGTGGATTCCGACCGCAAGGAAGTCAGCGATGGAATTTACGCCTGGCTTGCGGGCAACGATTCCTCGAAGAACAATCCGACCAACCGCGGCTCCATCGCGGCATGGGCTTGGGGCTTCCATCGTTGCGTGGATTACCTCGTGACCGACCGCGACGTGGACACGCGTCACATCGCCAGCGTAGGTCATTCACGCAACGGCAAGACCGCTCTGCTCGCGGGGCAGCATTCGACGAGCGCATCGCGCTGGCCATTCCACATCAGGCCGGTTGCGGCGGCACGGCGCCCAGCCGGGGCAAAACCGGTGAATCGGTGCAGCGCATCAACTCCGCGTTTCCGCACTGGTTCAACGCGCAATTCAAAGAGTTCAACGCCGCACCGGAGCACTTGCCTTTCGACCAGAACTGTCTCGCGGCCCTGTGTGCGCCGCGACCGGTGTTGTTCTCGAACGCGCAGGAAGATCAATGGGCCAATCCCTCCGGTCAATTTGAAGTATTGCAAGCCACGGATCCGGTCTATCGCTTCCTCGGCATGGAAGGACTGGCTGCGAAGGAAATGCCGACGTTGCGCCACCTCGTGGACAGCCGGCTCGGCTACTACATTCGTGGAGGAAAGCACTCGATGACGGCAGACGACTGGGAAGTGTTCATGAACTTCGCCGACCACCAATGGGGCAAACCGACGAAATGAATCCGCATTGTCTCGCTGCAAGCAACGCGACCGAACCTTGGAAGATGAAGAACAAGCTCAAAGAAATCCCCGGTTCCATCACCGCACCGAAGGGGTTCCAAACCTCTGCTGTGTTCTGCGACATCAAACGACTCGGCACTGGCAAAGGCTCGCAGAAGGGAAACAAGCGCGACCTCGCCCTCATCGTGTCCGAAGTGCCCGCGGCCGTCGCCGGCATGTTTACGACCAACCAGGTCTGCGCCGCGCCGGTGAAAGTCTGTATCCAGCGAGCAAAGGGTGGCCGTGCGCAAGCCCTCGTCGTCAATTCCGGCAACGCCAACGCCTGCACCGGCAAACAGGGACTCGCGGACGCCCGTGAGATGGTAAGTTTCACCGAGCACGCGCTTGATTTGCCGAAAGGTTCGGTACTGGTGGGTTCGACCGGGCGCATCGGGGTCGCAATGCCGATGGACAACGTCCGCGCCGGTATCGTCGAAGCCGCGACACTGCTCGGCACAGGCGCCGAACACGCCGCGCGCGCCGCCGAAGCCATCATGACCAGTGACACAAAGCCGAAGCAAATCGCGATCGAGTTCACGCTGGGCGGCAAGACCGTGCGGATCGGCGGCATCTGCAAGGGCGCGGGAATGATTCAGCCCGGCATGAGCGGTACTGGCGTACGGCCACCCGCGCTACCGCGCGCTTTGCATGCGACGATGCTTTGTTTCATCACCACCGATGCCGCCATCGAAGCTAAGGCTTTGCAAGCCGCGTTGCAGGAAGCCGTCGCGCACAGCTTTAATCGCATCACCGTGGACGGCGACATGAGCACCAACGACACGGTCTTGGTTTTGGCAAATGGACTGGCGGAAAATCCTTTAGTTGTAGGAGACGAGGTGACGAGTCTCAAATCAAAGAAGGGAAAAGTTAGAGACCCCTCACATCGTCTCCTGCGGGATTTTGATTCTTTTCAATCCGCCTTGACGCACGTCTGCCTCGAACTGGCGAAGAAAATCGTGCGTGATGGCGAAGGCGTGCATCGCGTCGTGACCGTACGCGTGAACGGCGCAAAGAACATTCACGATGCCGATGCCGCCGCGCGCGCTGTTGCCAATAGCGCGCTGGTGAAGACAAGCTGGCACGGCGGCGACCCGAATTGGGGGCGCATCATTGACGCCATCGGCTACAGTCCGGCAACGGTGGTGGAGGAAAAGATTGGCATTGGTTACGGCGCGCCCGGCAGCCGGAAGATTTTGTGGAGCTTGAAGCGCGGCCAGCCGACGAAGGCGACGTTCAAACAACTCTGCCGCGCCGTCGCGCCGAAGGAATTTGAACTTCATATCAACCTCAACCTCGGCAGAGCCAGCGCCGTGATGTATGCCGCCGACTTGACGGAGGAATACGTGGACTTCAATAAAGGCGACGTGAGCGATCCAACAACCTTGGGTGGCTAATTTTTGGCCACAGATGAAACACGGATTAAACACAGAGACGCGGAAAAGAGCTTATACGCTCATTGAGTTGCTGGCCGTTATATTCATCGTCGCCATTACATCCGCTATATATCTCCCTATTTCCAAGAATTACGGTGTCGGAGCTGGGATTGGAGCTGGATTTGTTACGATAGTGGTCTGTGTTCTTATTATCGCTCAACTCTATCGTTGGAGGTGGCGTAGGGATAAACAACGGTTGCAGGAATTAAGGGAAAAATATCAGGCCATTTATCGCGTTATCGCGCTCCCTGCCGATGAGAGGAATCTCCGAAAGGCTACTGGTGCTGAAATCAAAATCGGTGATTATGGTTGGGAAGCCGGATCACTTCGCAAAGATGGTTTGATCTACCTTCAAGGATTAACTTCGGAATGGCATGTAGTTTGGCATGCAGGATTTCGTCCGGAGCAAATTGAAAAAGTGGCGACAAAACCTGTCTCGCAATATGACCGTTGGCATCCTTACTGGGCAGAAGTTCCGCCACCTCCGCCTTGTCCATTTCCAATTCTGGCGCGGTCAACAGCTACAATGGGACTTCCGCATCACAGCCACAGATATTTTGAAAGTTATCCAACACCAAATAAGTGAGGAATGATTCAGAAACAAGGAAGACGCCGGGTTTCTTCAACGGCTTGTTTGTTCCAATCGGAAATCAATTGGCGGCTTTGTGCCTTTACATTGAAAAAAGTGCGTCAAAAAAAATCTGTATTTCATCTGTGTTCATCTGTGGCTAAATTCTGACGCGACATGCAAGACCTCATTGCCAAAGCCGCGACGCTGCTCGAAGCGTTGCCTTACATTCAACGTTTCCGCAGCCAGACGTTCGTCGTTAAATACGGCGGCTCGTTCATGGATTCGCCCGACGCCAACGTCCGCAATGGTGTGGCGCGCGATGTCGTGTTTCTTGAAGCCGTCGGCATCAACCCGGTGGTCGTTCACGGCGGCGGCAAGGCCATAACGCGCGCGATGGAAACGGCGGGGTTGAAGGCGGATTTCGTCCAGGGCATGCGCGTGACCGACGAGGCGACAGTGGACGTGGTGGACCGTGTGCTGTCGCGCGAGATCAACCCGGAGATCGTCAAGACCATCGAGTCTCTAGGCGGCAAGGCGCGGGGATTTTGCGGCGCGGACATTTTCAAATGCCGCAAGCTCTGGCTGGACGACAAGGACAAGCCCGGTGCAAAAATCGACATCGGCTTCGTCGGTGAAGTCACGGAGGTTAACGTCGAGCCGCTGCGCGAGTGCATCCGGCGGAGCATCACGCCGGTCATCAGCCCGGTGGCGCGCGGCGAGGACGGGAAGATTTACAACTGCAACGCCGACGTGGCCGCCGCGCAGGCCGCCATCGCGCTGAAGGCCAGACGGCTTGTGTTTATGAGCGACGTGCCCGGCCTGTTGCGCGACCCGAAATATCCCGACACCATCATCCCGCATCTGCGCATTGATGAAGTGGACGGACTAAAGCGCGCCGGCGTCATCGACCAAGGCATGATTCCGAAAGTCGATAGCGCGGTCGCCGCCATTAAAGCCGGTGTGGACAAAGTTTCGTTCGTGGATGGCCGCGTGCAGCACTCGGTGTTGCTGGAAATTTTCACGGACGAAGGTATTGGCACGGAAATCGTTTTGTGAACTCATTTTTTCCTCTGCGTCTCCGCGTCGCTGCGGTTTAATCAAGCCGATGAAAGAAATTGTTCCTTCACCTCCGCCCATCGTGCGCAATGACGTGGCGGCGATCCAGGCGCCGTTCCAGAAAAACGTCGTCCCAAGTTACGCGCGCTTTGACGTGGCGTTCAGCCATGGTGCGGGCAGCTATGTGTGGGACGTGACCGGCAAACGCTA
>PLJQ01000198.1:0-2431 GCA_003140275.1 Limisphaerales bacterium | reverse complement strand
CACGACGAAGGCCGGTTTGAAATCATCACGACGTTGAATTCGTTCCACGGGCGGACGCTCGCCGGCATCGCGGCCAGCGGACAGGAGAAAGTGAAAAAGGGATTTGAACCGCAGGTCGCGGGCTTCCGGCACGTTCCATTCAACGATCTCGACGCGGTGTGCGCAGCGATTTCACCCGCGACCGTGGCCATTCTGATCGAAGGGATTCAGGGCGAAGGGGGTGTCACGCCGGCAACTCCAGAATATTTGTCCGGCCTGCGGCAGTTGTGCAACGAGAAGAAATTGTTGCTGCTGATGGACGCGGTTCAATGCGGGCATTTCCGCACCGGTCGGTTTCANNGTTACCAGCGCATTCTGGAAAGCGCCGAAGGTGGAAGGCGGAACTCGGAGTCATTTCTGCCGGACGGCATTTCGATGGCCAAGTCGCTCGGCGGCGGTTTCCCCATCGGCGCGTTTTGGGTGCGCGACCCATACGCCGACCTGCTCGGCGTCGGAACCCACGGCACGACATTTGGCGGCAATCCGCTCGGTTGCGCCGTCGCGCTGAAAATTCTGGAAGTCATCCAGCGGGAAAAACTCGCGGACAATGCGCGTCAAACGGGTGAATTCTTAAAAGCGGAACTTTGCCGCCTTGCGCAACAATACCCGCGAGTGGTCAGGAGTGTGCGTGGATTGGGCTTCATGCTCGGTTTTGAACTCTGGGAGAAGGAAGAGATCCCCGCTTTGGCGGCGGGCGAAAAGTCGGCGGCCATTCAGTTTGTGAATCGGTTGCATGATGCCGGTCTGCTGACGATTCCTTCCGGCAATCAAGTGGTGCGGTTGTTGCCGGCGCTGAACCTGCGGCGAAGCGAAGCGGAAGAGGGAATCAACATCATTGCATCGGTGGTGGCCAGACTGGCCTGAGTTTAGATGAACGCTGTTGCGCTTCGCCATCTCTCCGTTGCGGACTCCGTGATGCAGCAGCTCATCCGCGAAGTCGGGCCTTGCACGCTTAAGCCGGAGACGCGCCGCCCGCCTTTTCAATCGCTCGTTCAGGCGGTGGCGCATCAACAGCTCAACGGCACGGCGGCGAACACGATTCTCACACGGTTCAAAAAGCTTTTCTCCGGCAGAAGGTTTCCGCGCCCGGAAGATTTGATCCGTGTGACGGATGCAGAGATTCGCATGTGTGGCTTCTCATTCGCCAAAATCGCCGCCATCCGCGACATCGCGGCGAAAACTTTGGACGGCACCGTGCCGCCGTCGCGGCGGATTGCGCGGTTGTCCGACGACGAGATTGTCGCCCGCCTCACGGAAGCGCGCGGCGTCGGGCGCTGGACGGTGGAGATGCTCTTGATCTTCCAGCTTGGGCGGCCCGATATTTTGCCGGCCGATGACTTCGGTGTGCGGATGGGTTTCCGTCTCGCCTACAAAAAGCGCAATTTGCCGACCGCGAAGGAAGTGCTCGCCCACGGCGAGCGATGGCGTCCGCACCGCACCACGGCGGCGTGGTATCTCTGGCGCGCCGCGGACCGGGCCAAGAAATAGGAGTGACGCACCCGCCTGATTTGGTTAATAAACTGCCTTTCGGGGAGATTCCCGAATGTGACCTGGAAAATGAAGCATCTGTTGAGCATTGAAAAACTGGCGCGCGCGGACATGGAGCAAATTCTCGCTGATGCCGCGATCCTCAAAAAGGAGCGGGGCCGTCATTCACGCAAGCCATTGACCGGAAAAATCTGGGCGCTGCTCTTTTCCAAATCGTCCACCCGCACGCGGGTTTCGTTTGAAGTGTGCATCCGCGAACTCGGCGGCGATGTGATGTTTCTCAACGCCGGCGAAATTCAACTCGGCCGGGGTGAACCCATCAAGGACACGGCGCGGGTGCTGGGCCGCATGATTCACGGCGCGGTCATCCGCACTTACGCGCAGAGCGATGTGGAGGAGTTCGCCCAATATTCCGGCCTCCCGACCATCAACGCGCTAACGGATGACGAGCATCCCTGCCAGATTCTCGCGGACATTTTCTCGTTTCAAGAAAAGCGCGGCACCATCGTGGGCAAAACCGTTGCGTTCATCGGCGATGGCGCGTGCAACGTGGCAAACTCTTGGATTTTCGCGGCGACGAAACTGGGGTTTGAATTGCGCATTGCTGCAGCGAAAAACTTCCAGCCGGAAGCCGCGTTGCTCAAGCGTGCGGCTGGAAAAATCGTCTGTACGGACGACCTCAAAGTCGCGGCGAAAGGCGCCGATCTGCTTTACACCGATGTCTGGGTCTCGATGGGCAAAGAAGCAGAGTCAGCCGAGCGGATCAAGCAACTGACCGGCTACCAGATCAATCATTCATTGGTAAAACTGGCCAGGCCCGAGGCGCTGGTGATGCATTGTTTGCCGGCGTATCGCGGGAAAGAAATCGACGAGGCGACGTTTGAAGCGAACGCGCAAACGATCT
>PLJQ01000176.1:12811-22030 GCA_003140275.1 Limisphaerales bacterium | reverse complement strand
CGGATGTAGGTCGGCACATCGAGGTCTTCGCCTTTGTGGATGGTGGGCTCGCTCTTGTCAAAGCGGCCCTTTGAAATAATTTCCAACGACAACTGGGCCTGTCGCAGGCGGGAACTTTTTTTCCGCGGCCGCCCGGTTGCATCCCCTTGTCTTTNNGGTCAGTTCCGGCGCTGGCACCACAAAACGCGAAGCCGGACGGCCGGTCAGCGACGGCGAGAGGAAATGAGATTCCAAAGCCAGCCGGTTCTCCGGAGTTGCGGAAGTTGTTTCGTCCGGTTCAACTTCGGAGGTTGCCGGTTGCGACTTGTCGGGCAGACTTCGCCGGGTGGCGACCACGGTCATCGACAGACGGTCTTTGAAAGCCTCATCCACGGCGGCGCCCATGATGACCTGGGCATTTTCACACTGGCGATTGATCTGTTCCATGACCCGGTTGACCTCAGCCATCGTCAAATCCGGTCCGCCCATCAAACTCACCAGCACTGCCTCGGCATCTTTCAGCACCTGACCGCCGTCGAACATTGGATGCGCCGCCAGTTTCTCCATCACTTCGCGCGACCGGTTGCCGCCCATCGCTTCGGCGGCGGCAAAGGAACTTTCCGCGTGCCGTCCCCGAAGCACCGCGCACAGATCGGCAAAATGAATGTCGATCAGGCCGGTGCGGGTCAATAGTCGCCAGATGCCGCGCACGCCGTCGGTGAGCAGGTCGTTGGTGATTTTGAACGTGTCGATCAGGCTCGTGTTCTCATCAATCAGCTTGAACACCTTTTGATTTGGGAGACAAATCACGCCGTCGGCCGCCGCTTTGATCTGCTCCAGCCCTTGCTGGGCCTGACGTTGCCGCCGGCCGCCTTCGCAATCGAAAGGCAGCGTGACAAAAGCGAGCACCAAGGCGCCGGCTTCCTTCGCCACGCGCGCCAGTACCGGCCCGGCGCCGGTGGCAGTTCCGCCGCCCAGACCCGCCACGATAAACACCACCTCGGCCCCCTGGCACAATGCTTTCAACTCCGCGATATTTTCTTCCGCCGCAGCGCGCCCAAGGTCCGGGTCGCCGCCCGTGCCCATCCCCCGCAGGACTTTGGATTCCAGCCGCACTTTTTGAGTCGCCGTGGAACACTCGAGCGCTTGCGCGTCGGTATTCAGCACGGTGAACGAAAGGTCCGGAAAGCCGCTCTTGATCATCTGTTCCACCATGTTGCTTCCCGCGCCGCCCGCGCCGAACACTTTGATGGAAATGTTTTTTGTCGGCGGCCTGATCGGCGCATTATTTTGTGAATTGGTTTTCATAAGCAATGGCTTGTTAATGGGTTCGTCAGCCGAAGCGAAACAGTTGACTGAGCGTGGTTTTAATTCCGTCGGTCAGGGACGCGCGGCCCGATTTTTTTTGGGTTTGAATGAACGAGCCGTATTTGACCAGGCCGATGGCCGCGGCGAACTCCGGCTGGTCGAGGGCTGACTTCAACCCGCTGATCGAATTGGCTTTGCCAAGAGAAACCGGCAGTTGGAAAACCCGTTCGGCCAGTTTTTCGATCTGCGGAATGCGCGCCCCGCCGCCGCAAATGAAAACCCCGGAGCGCAAATAATCCAGCAGCCCGGCCTGCTCCAAATCCTGCCCGATCAGGTGGAAGATTTCCTCCAGCCTCAACGACATGATCCGCCGCAAATGTTCCAGGTTGACGGTCTTCAAGGCGAGGCCTAGTTCGCTTGAGAGGGTGATGCTCTGGCCTTTGATACCGTCATCGAACAAGGCCGCGCCGTTTTCGAGCTTGAGTTGTTCCGCGCGGCCCAGCGGAACTTTCAGCCCGTAAGCAAGGTCGTTCGAGACATGATCGCCGCCAATCGCCAGCACGCCGGTGTGTTTGATGACGCCCTCGGCGTAAACCGCATAATCGGTCGTGCCACCGCCGATGTCGATTACGAGCGCGCCCAGTTCCTTCTGCTCCGTCGTGAGCAGCGCCAGGGCCGACGCCAGACCGTTGAAAACAATCGCTTCCACTTCCAATTGCAGGCTCTTCACCGTGCGAATCGGATTTTGCAAACGATTGAAATTGCCATGCACCACATGCACATCCACTTCCACCCGGGCGCCGAACATACCGACCGGATTTTCGATGCCGTCCTGGCCGTCCACGAGAAAATGCTGGCGGATGGCATGCACCACATGGTTTTGCGCCGGAAGATTAATGGCCTTGGCATTCTTAATGACATCCTGCACGTCGTCTTCCGAAATCTCCCGGTCCGCCGAAACCACCGGGTGAACTCCCCGATTGTTAAAGCCACGGACATGTCCTCCGGTGACGCCGAGGTACACGCTGCGAATCTCCACATCGGCCATCTGCTCGGCCTCGACGACGGCATTCCGCACGTCCTCCTCGGCCACCGTCGCGTCGGCGATTTCGCCTTTGCGCACGCCGTGCGAGCGCGACTGGCCCAAACCGATGAGATTCAATGAACCCGCGGCGTTGATTTCACCCACCGCGGCACAAATCTTGGAAGTGCCGATTTCCAGTCCAACAATGAGGGAAGAAGGTTCAAACATTTTTTTTCCTGTTCCGTTGAGGGTTGATCTTTTTGGGAACGGCGGGCGGCACCGCGCTCATCGCCAGCCAGCGAACGGGGATGTTGTTGGCGACCGAGAGGTCCATGTTGGCAATGGCGACATTGTTGCTCTGGCCCAACTCATAAACCAATTGCCAACGGCGCAGTTGCCGTTCCAAATCATGCGTCGGGAAAGTGACTTCACAGCCCTGACCGGTGGTCACCTGCAAAATTTCCGGCGCGGACAGGTCGATTTGGCGCAAATCCACCAGCCCGGCCATGGGTGAGCGCTCGAAGAGGTCGATCAACTGCAAAACCGCGCGCACCTGTTGGGATTCGACCCGCTTACCGGGAAGCAATTCACCCGGAATGATGCCCAGCAGCGTTGGCAGCAAATCATCCGCTTGCGTTGTCGGCGTGGCGCGTTGCCGTGGCTCGAGCGGCAGCATCACGCAACCTTCCACGTCAAGCTGAAGCACGATCCATTCATAACCTCCCTTCGCGCCAGGTCGTGGCACAGAAACCTGCGCCACCGGTTCCCGTTCAACCACGCGCAGTTTCAAGGTGTGCGGCAACACCCGCTCCACCGCCACTGAATGAATCAGCGGGCTTAACTCCAGATCCCGTTTCACCCGCGTCAAATCCAATGCCACTAAATTGTCGCCCGGCTTCACGCCGGCCCACCTCGTCAATTGGTCGCGGGCAATCACTCCGTCCGTTTGCACATCGATTTCCCGGATGGCAAAGGCGTTGTTTTCATACACCAGACGCTTGAGCGTCCATTCGCTGGTGCGCCAGAGCAGATAAAGCCCGAAAACCGTGCTGAACGAAACGCCCAGCGCAATGGCACTCAGGCGCACGCGCGCCGCGCGAACCCGGCTGGAGCGTAGTTTGACGGAGAGCACGTGCCCGCCGCCCAACCGCCGATTTCTCGGTTTTTGTTTGAACCAACTCATGCTTTTTTCCTTCCGGATTTTTTGGACGTGCGTCGCAACGCCAGGTTAACCATGCTCTGGCATAACTTCGCGTAAGAGATGCCCGCCGCCGCCGCCGCCTTGGGCATCAAACTCGTCGCCGTCATGCCCGGCAGGGTGTTGACTTCCAACACAACGGGCTGCCCCCCGGTGCCGACCATCACATCCACACGCGCGTAATCGCGTCCGCCCACCGCCTTGAAAGCGTCCAGCGCGGCCGCTTGAATTCGCGCGGTCGTAGCCTCATCGAACGGTGCGGGACAGAAGTAATCCGTCGTTCCCACGGTGTATTTGTTGTGGTAATCATAGACGCCGGCTTTGGGACGCACTTCCACAATCGGCAACGCTTCGCCGGCCAGAATCCCCACGGTGGTTTCGCGCCCGGAAATTTTTTCTTCCATCAACACTTCAGAATCATGTCGCAAAGCTTCCGCGAGCGCCTGGCCCCAATCCTCCACCCGCTCCACGAACTGGAGGCCCACGCTGGAACCTTGCCGTACCGGTTTGAGCACCACGGGCGGTTGCCAGCCGATCGGCCAGGGCGTTTTTGACGAATCAATCACGGTGAACCGCGCCGTCGGCACGCCCGCCGCCACGCAACGTTGTTTCGTCAAACGTTTGTCAAACGCCACGCGGCTGGCTTCAACACCGCAGCCGGTGTACGGCACCTTCAATTCTTCCAGCCGTTGCTGCATGGTGCCGTCCTCGCCGTAAGTGCCGTGCANNTCGCCACCTCCGCTCCCGAACGCAGCGAGACTTCGCGTTCGGCGCCCGGGCCTCCCAGCATCACCGTGATGTTCAGTTTTCCAGCCTTCATTTATGACCGCTTCGTCCTCGTCGTCGCCCTCCATCCGAGGCATCGATTGAGAGGACCACCACAACCATCACTCCCCCACAATCTCCACCTCAGTTTCCAACTCAATCCCCCGCTCCGCTTTCGCCCGCCGCCTGATGACCTCAATCAATTCCAAAACATCCTTGGCCGTCGCCGTTCCCTTATTGACGATGAAATTGGCGT
Source organism: Limisphaerales bacterium (assembly GCA_003140275.1). GTDB lineage: Bacteria > Verrucomicrobiota > Verrucomicrobiia > Limisphaerales > PALSA-1396 > PALSA-1396. The sequence goes on along the minus strand of PLJQ01000176.1, from coordinate 17,500 downwards.
GTTCATCCGAGACCATCGCGCCACCAACCTGGGTTCCTTTCAACCCCAGTTCGTCGATCAGTTTGCCGGCCGGGATGGTGCCGGGGTTTTTGAAAATACAACCGGCACTCGACGCGGTCGGCTGCGTGTCCCAGCGTTTCTTGTTGAACGTGTCCATCCGCTGTTTGACCACGTCGCGCGATGCCGGATGGCCTTTGAGCACGGCGCCAAGCGCAATGTGGGTCTTAAATAAAGCGCAACTGCGATATTCCGCTTCCACTTCGCCGACGTTGCGATTATGCACCTCGCCACCATGATCCATGAAGCGAATCGACTCCACCACGTCGAACATCCAGCCNNCATCGCGCCGGCGTTCATCCGCAGCGCACCGCCCACGCTGCCGGGAATGCCTTCCAGAAATTCCAGGCCGGTCAGGCCGTTTCGCCGGGCTTCCACCGCCACGAGCTTCAGTTTGGCGCCCGCTCCGCAATGCAAACGGTAGCCGGTGATTTCGAGACGATTGAAGTGCGGATGCGCCAGACAAATCACCGCGCCGCGAATGCCTCCGTCTTTGATCAACAGATTGGAACCGCGACCAAGAATCATGAATGGAACTGCGTGCTCCGCACAGAATTGCAGCACCACGGCCAGTTCCTCTTCGGACGCCGGTTCCACATAAACATCAGCCGGACCGCCGACGCGCAGCGTGGTGCGCCTGGCCAACAGCTCATCCTGCCGTAATACCGTGGCGGGCGACAGTCTCGCAGCCAGTTGTTCTTTCAACACGTTCATTGCTTCCTGAAACTCATTTTCGTTTCCCGGCGTACACTCTGAAATTAAGCCCGGTTGATTCACGTCAGAACGGATGGGTAATTGTGAATGACCGCTGGCGCAGCCGGCGCGTGATCCTTCGTCCGGAGTGTATCGGTGATTGCGGCCATGATGCTCTCGGCAATCTGTTCCGCGGCGCGCGGCGAATGCCAGACTTCGAGGGCCGTCTGCATGCGCCCGCGGGTGGCGGTGTTTTCAACCAGTTCCAAAATCAAACGCATTTATTCTTCCGGCGTGGCGAGTCCTTGCTCCAGCAGCCGGGCGGCGCCGGTCTCCTCAAAAGCGCGGGCGTTGTGGAACTGATGGTTGTCCGCCGCGGTTGGCAATGGAATCAGCACCGGCGGCACGCGCATCGCCGCCAGTTCCGCGAGCGACGATGCGCCCGCGCGATTGACAGCCACCGTAGCCGCGCCCAGCGCGAACTCCATCTCTGCTAAAAATGGAAGGACGACAGCCTTCAGTTTGTGGGCCGCACATTGATTTCTGACTTTGTCCACGTCTTTCGAACCGGCCAGGTGGAGCAACTGCAATTCCGGCGCGCGATCGACCAACCGGGGCAGCGTTTGCAAAACAAGTTCGTTGATGGCGCTGGCCCCCTGGCTGCCACCCATCACCAACAAGACCGGTCGAAGCGGTTCCAATCCCAAAACCGCCCGGCAAATAGCGGCGTCCTTCGGCTGAAACTGCGGTCGCACCGGCGTTCCCGTTGTCAGCACGCGGCGCGTTCGCAGACCGAAAGCCGCCGCCGGAAAGCCCACAAAGGCCTGGTCCACTTTGCGCGACAACCATCGGTTCGCTTTTCCAGGAATGGTGTTTGACTCGTGCAAAAAAGTTGCGGCACCAAATTTTCGGCCCGCCGCGACGGGTGGAACGCTGGTAAAACCACCCATTGCCAGGACCGCGCGTGGCGGGCGCGCTTGAAAAAGTTTTCTGGCTGACCAATACGATTGGCAGTAACCGCTCAGAAAGCGAATCCACCGACCGCGCGTCAATCCCACCGCTGGCAACGTAACGACATCCATTCCGCTTGCGGTTTGGACGGCCAGTTGATCCACCTCTTTGGGAGAAACCAGCAGCGTAACGGCGCAACCACGCTGCATGAGTTGTTGCCCCACCGCCAGACCGGGAAAGAGATGACCCCCCGTGCCACCACACGCGATGGCCACTGCGGGCGTTGTGCTTTGGCTCTGCATCAAGAATGATTGAGGACGGGGCTGCCGACCGGCTCCATAGCTTCCCTCATCACTCGACGGGCCGGGTACCCCTTCCGCGCGATGCTGATCAACAGACCGACACAGGTCAGCATTATCAGCAGATTCGAGCCGCCATAACTGATGAACGGGAGCAACAGTCCTTTATTGGGCAGCACGCTCGTGACCACACCGATATTGATGAACGCCTGCAAGCCGATCAGGAACGTGATGCCCGAACCGAGCAACAGCCCAAACAGGTCGCGTGAATTCCAGGAAATGTAAATCCCGCAAATCACCAGCGCCACGAATGCCAGAACGACCAGCAGGGTGGCGACCAGGCCAAGTTCCTCGCCGATGACTGAAAAAATAAAATCGGTGCTGGAGAAAGTAACGAAACCCAATTTTTGGCGGCCTTCTCCCAAACCCCGGCCGGTCAAGCCGCCCGAGCCCAGTGCCAGCATCGATTGGTATGCCTGCATGCCCTTGTCGTGTCGGGTCTCCTCCACATGCAGCCACGAGTAGATACGCTCGTTACGCGTCGGGTTGTTGTAAATGAAAATGCTGACCGCGACCGCGAGGATGAGGACCGGCGGCAGGAAGTATTTAAGGCGGATGCCCGCAATGAGCAGCAAGATGCCGCTCACTGTCGCAAGCAGCAAAGCGTTGCCCACGTCCATTTCGATGAAGATCAAGCCAACCACCAACCCGATGAACAGACCCGGAATGAGAATTCCGCGTTTGAACAACGGCATGTGGCGCTGAAACCGTTCCCCATACCATGCCAGCGCGATAATCAATGCAAGCTTGGCGAACTCGGAAGGTTGAAAGCTCACGCCACCGTAGCTGAACCAACGGCGAGCGCCGTGGATGCGCAGACCGATGTGCGGCACCAAAACCAGCATGAGCAACACCACCGCGAACGCCAGCAGCGGCCAGGTTATTTTTTTCAAGACCCGGTAATCCATGCACGCAACCACTGCGCCCGCCATCAAACCCAACGCACACCATATCAGTTGTTTGATCAGATACATTGCGCCGGCTTGCGCATTGTTGTCACCCTTCAGTGGCATCACCGAACTCGAGCTGTAAAGCATCACCATGCCCAGCGCCAGAAGGGCGGCGACACAAAAGACCAGAATCGTGGCCGCAAGTTTCATCCTTGCTGAACTTATACCGGGACCGGACAGAGGAGCGTCCTGCCCCGATTGAATTGCTTTTCGAGTCCTGGCCATGCTCGGTATCGCCATTCCAAGTCGCTATTTGGCCGGCGGAAGGGTCGCCGGTGCCGCTACCGGCTCAGTGGGGGCCGGAGCCGGTGCTGCAGCTTTGGGTGCGGGCAATTTGAGTTCCTGCCCGACTTTGATCTTATCGGTCGTCAGATTGTTGATCGACCGAATGGCTTTCACCGTCGTGCCATGCGCGGCGGCGATCTTGCTCAACGTGTCGCCGGATTTAACTTTGTAGGTTTTATCGCCTTCCGCCGTTGGAACCGTTGCGCCGTTGCCGGTTGTCGCGGGAGCCGCCGCAGCGGGCGCGGGAATGTGAAGCGGCTGGCCGATTTTCAATTTGGCGGAATCGACACCGGGATTGGCATCGGCGATCGCTTTCATGGAGACGCCAAATCTCTTGCCAAGGGTGTAGAACGAATCACCTTTGACAACGGTGTATTCCGTCACGCCGGCGGCGGGAATGGCTGGGGTCGTCACCACGGGCGCATTCGTCGCCACGGGCGGCTGTACTACGTTGTTCGTCAATTGCGGCAATTCGTTGGTCAGGGAATCGAGCGGCGGCTGGGAGTTGGTATCCGCCACGGGCGACGGTGTTTGCTCGCGTTTGCAACCCTGCATCAGCAACGGTCCCAGAAAGAGCACATGTACCGCAAGCACGATGATTACCGCGAGCTTTACGCGGGAACGACCCTTTATTTTTTGCTCCAGATTAGAGCCCTTTGGAATGAGTGGATTTGAGTTATTCATTGTCTTTGGCGCTGGTTGGCGTCCTTTCTTTGAGGTGGTTGGTTGTTCATGGTTGAGTTGCGCCGGGGTTTTTCCTCAAAAAACCCGAAGCAAAATAAAATATTATTTTTAACACTGTCGGTTTAGTTTGTCTCGACGCGCAAGGGAATGTTGTTGCCGTTCCCTCCCTCGGTAACCGTTTGGCGAAACACACCGCTCCGATGCTGGTAGTTCCGAGACTGGTCGAAGCTTGAGCAAGCGGGCGAAAGCAACAGCACGTCACCCGGAACGGCATTCTCTGCCACTTTATTGACCTCTTCTAACAACGTACACTTCACTGCGCAAGAAGTAAAAAGTCTCCACGACGCGCGAATTTTTTCACGCGCTTCGCCGATCAAAAGCGCCGGCGTGATGCGCTTGAACAGCAGCGGACCTGCACGGTGAAAATCCAGTCCTTTGTGCCGCCTCTGGGAAATCAACCCAACGTTCGTCACGACCGTTACCCCGGCAACGCACCAATCCGGACGTTCGCCGGACGCGCGGCCAGGCGTGCCCGGTCTGCCCGGTCTGTTCACCCTTACTTGTTTGTTCTGCAAATTGTACATCGCCTGCTATCGAATCTTCAAACTGCTCAATGCCACCACCGCGAACAGAACACACAAAATATAGAATCGCATCACCACTTGCGATTCATACCAGCCTTTTTTTTCAAAATGATGATGGATGGGCGC
>PLJQ01000176.1:7215-12753 GCA_003140275.1 Limisphaerales bacterium | reverse complement strand
GAACCGGTGTCGCCCATGAACATCTGGGCGGGATGACAGTTGAACCAGAGAAACCCCATCCCCGCACCGATCAATGCGGCGCAAAACACGGTCAACTCTCCGGCGCCTGACACATGTGGAATTTGCAGGTACTCCGACATTTTCACGTTCCCCGCCACGTAGGTCACCACCAGAAACACGATCGAGACAATCACCGTGCATCCGATTGCCAGCCCGTCAAGGCCGTCGGTCACGTTCACCGCGTTGGAACTTCCCACCAGTGTCAAAATCGTCAGCAACAGGCCAACGCCGACCCCCGCGTGGATCGGGTATTTGTAGAACGGAACCATCATCACGCTCATCAAATTGATCGAGGTCGCGAGCTTGCTGTCGGACAGGCGCAGTTCGCTGACGGCCGGCAGCTTCCAAAGGTAGAGGCCGACGAACAGCGCCAGCGCGGCCTGCACCCACAACTTCACATGCGGTCGCGTGCCGCCGCCGCTTTGCTGGATGATCTTCGCGTAATCGTCGTAAAACCCCAACGCGGCAAGCACGATCACCGAAAGCAGACTGAGTTGTACCAGCGTGTTCCACTGCGCCCAAAGCAGCGTCGTCAGGTTCAGCACCGTGATGATCAGAACGCCCCCCATCGTCGGTGTCCCTTTTTTGCTTAACAATCGCGCGGCCATACCGCCCGCGGTCTCAGCCTTGTCCAGGTAATCTTGTCCAAATTTTAATTCTTTCAACCACACGATCACTCGCGGCCCCAGCCACCAACTCAGCAACAACGCCGTCACCGCCGCCCCGGCGCAACGGAACGAAATGTAACCAAAAAGGCGCAAGCTCGAAAGCCGGCTCTCCCACGCTGTATCCGCGGAAAGCTCCATTAAATATTGGCTCAAGTAATAAAGCATTTGTCAATCATGACGGAATTTTGGCTGTGGCTCCTTCTGCGTCAGTTTTAACCGGCGCCAGCCCGCCTGCCGGAGCAGAGATTCAGGAACTTCCGGTACCGCCGATGGTGCACGGAGCGGGCGCGGATCGTTTGCCATTCGGCGTCCGCGCCGCCCATGAATATTTTTCGTCAATGAATTAGCCATGTTCTTATTTTTGTTTGGCTGCCGCGCCGCGCAAGATTTCACCCACTCGCTCCAGGCGGGTGGCGCGCGACGCTTTCAAAAGCACGAGATCGCCGGTTTTCAAAAAGTTTCTCAACGCATGTCCCGCTGATTCAACCTCGGCAAACTCAAAGATCCGATTCAGTCCGGCCGCCCCCGCGGCACGGGCCATGACTCCGGCCATTTTTCCAACCGCAAACAATTGTTCGACGCCCGACTCCGCCGCGCGCCGCCCGACTTCCTCATGCACCGCTTCGCTGTGTGCGCCCAATTCGGCCATGTCACCGAGCACCGCTACGCGACGCCCGGCGCACGGCATCTCCTGCAAAACCTGCAGCGCCGCGAGCATCGAATCCGCATTGGCGTTGTAAGCATCGTCCAGCACCCGTACGCCATTCGCTTCCCACAACTGCAGTCGCATCTTCAGCGGTTTGCACTCGCTCAGGCCGCGCTGAATTTCAGCGCGGCTCAAGCCCAGTTCCCCACCAACCGCCACGCCAAAAAGCGCGTTCACCACTTGATGCCGTCCCAGCAAATGAATCATGTATTCGCCGGCAAACTCCGCCTTCGGCGCTTCGACTTGAAACCACACACTCTGTTTGTCCAGCCGAATATCGCGCGCACGCCAATCGCTCTTGTCCGAGCGACCCACGCGCACGATGGGAGCGCGACTGCGTTGGACGATGCGCTCAATGCCGTCGTCGTCCGCGTTCAAAAAGAGTTTTCCATCCGCTGGCAACAGTTCTGCCAGCCAGCCTTCTTCCTTAAGCACGCCGTCGCGATCGCCAAAAAATTCCAGATGTTCGCGCCCGAGGCTGGTTATAACGCCGAACTTTGGTTGAATCATACGCACTAGCGGTGCCAGTTCACCGGGATGGTTGGTACCCACTTCCAGCACGGCAACCCGGTGCGCCGCTTCCAGTTTCAACAACGTCAACGGCACGCCGATGTCATTGTTGAAACTGGCTTCGCTTGCAAGCGTGACGAGTTTTTGTCGCAGTACCGCGGCCAACAATTCTTTGGTCGTCGTTTTTCCATTCGAACCACCCACCGCAATGATCGGCAATGCAAAGTCCGTTCGATAGCGGGCGGCCAGTTTGCCCAAAGCCTGGCGCGTATCGGTCACCATGATCACCGCGCAAGCGCATGACGTTGCAATAATTGCGTTGGCACGATTTACCACCACAGCGCTGACACCCTTCCGCACCGCTTCGGTCAGAAAATCGTGGCCATCGAATCGTTCGCCGGCCAACGCCACGAACAAGTCTCCGGCTCGCGCCTGCCGTGAATCCGTGCAAAGACTGTTGACCAACCATTCAGGAGAACCGCTGGCTAGGTCTCCGGAGCAGGCCGAAACAACATATTTCAAAGAGCGAGTTTCCATCGTTCGCGTCCGCAAATCTGAGCAGGTTGCCGGTCATTCAAAAAACGGCCAGGAAGCGCTAATCATTCCCGGCGTCAAGAGGCGACGCGCTTTCGCCGCACGCTCGGCCGATACGGATTTTTGAGCGCCCGCGGAAGGTGCGTTCCAGTTGGCATTGCAGTCGATGATGCCCGGTTTTCTTTCGACGGCGCTCGGGGTGCGGACGGTTCGGCGCTCCGCCACTGTCGAAACCAGCAGGCGGTGGGATATGAGGGGTAGTGCATTCATATTATACCTTTGGTTGAGTTTCATGGTGAAGGAACGGCGACTGTCTTTCCGAAAAGGCTGGGGCTTCCGCCGGCGATGGTTTCCGATAACGGCGTTTCCTCGAGGCTGTCCGGCCGGATGTTCAAATAGCCGGCGGCGCGTTCGGCGATCTGCTTGAAAACCGGCGCCGCAGCTTGGCCGCCATAGTAACCATGTTTCGGTTCGTCCATGACGACCGAAATGCAAAGCTCCGGGTCGTCCGCCGGAAAGAATCCGATGAATGAGGAAAAGTATTTTTCGTTTGAGTAGGCACCGTTGACGATTTTTTGCGCGGTGCCGGTTTTGCCGGCCACCGTGTAATGCTCCAAAGCGGCCTTCGCGGCGGTGCCGTCGGGCGAAACGACGGTCTTCAAGGCCGTCACCATCTGCCGGGCAGTCGCCTCACTAATAACCTGCCGCACGCGTTGCGGAGAATATTTGACCGCGATTTGGTGGTCCGAATCTTCCAGCCGATCCACCAGCATCGGGCGCATCAACCAGCCATTGTTGGCGATGGCGCACATCGCCATCGCCATTTGCAACGGGGTGACGGTTACTTCGTGACCCATCGGAATGCGGGAGATGGAAAGCTTCGTCCAATTCGTCAGGTCATGAACCCAGCCGCCGATTTCGCCACCGAGCGGGATGCCCGTACGCACGCCAAAACCAAAGTCGCAAATGTATCGGTAGAGCTGCGGCTCACCCAGTTTGATGCCGATCTTGGCGGCGCCGATATTGGAGGACTTCGTGATGATATTTTCCACTGAGAGCACGCCATAAGATTCATGATCGTGTAACACCTTGCCGGCAAACTCAAATCTTCCCCGCTCGCAATCGAAAGAATCGGTCAGTTTTACGATATGTTCATTCAATGCGCCGGAGACCACCACAATCTTGAACGTCGAACCCGGTTCAGCGAAGTCGCTGATCACCCGGTTGCGTCGGGCCTTCGCCTCTTTATCGCCGTCACCAAGATTGTTTGGGTCGAAAGTCGGCAGCGTTGCCATCGCCAGTATTTCGCCGGTGCGCGGACGCACCACGATGGCCGAGATGCTGATGGGCGTGTGTTTCTCCATTGCCGCGACCAACTCGGATTCGACAATGTGTTGGAGTACCGAATCAATCGTAAGCACGACGTTCAAACCGTCGCGTGCTTCCACATCCTGTTGGCGCAACGCCACCAACTCCCGTCCCCTTTTATCATTTTCCATTTGCCGCCAGCCGCGCGCACCGTCCAGTTCAGCATCCAACGTCTTCTCAATCCCATCCACACCGTGCCCTGTCTTGTCGAGGTAACCAAGCACGTGCGCCGCCAAGGCTTGATTGGGATAAAGTCGCAATTGATCTTCTTCAGTGAAAATAGCTTTTTGCTGCAAGTTACCCAGAAAATATTTTTCAGCGCCCGTCAATTTACCGGTTGCCAGTCCAAAAGTCTGGCTCGTCAGGATTTGTTGGATCTGTTTCCACTCTTCGACTTTGACCTTGTGTTTTAGAACTACGTGTTTGTCGAAAACCGGTTCACCGCCCGCATCGAGACGAATCGTGCGGAGCTTGAGCCGCTCGGTCAGCCGGCTTTCGCCGACTTTTAACAAAGGCGCCAGCACTCTTGCCATTTCAGCGTGGCGATCACCAATCAGGCTGGGGTCGGCGCAGACGGTTTTGACGAAAATACTCGTTGCCAGCAAATTGCCCCGCGCATCAAGAATGTCCCCGCGGCGCGGCGACACCAGCAAGGTGCGTTGCGTATTCTCCTGCGCTTTGACCAAAAGTTGCTCGTGGCGCAATACCTGCAGGTCCACCAACCGGTAGCCCAGCCCCACAAAGGCCGCTACCAGCAGCAGTACCAGCATCAATACTCTCTGAAATTGTAAAGTCTTGACCATGACTGATCCAAATTTACCAACCGCCCGTGCCGATCGGTTCCTCATCCGACGGCGTCACGGGCGGCGGTAAAAAATCTCATTGTTTCAACAAGGCGCATCAGCGCGCCTGTCTTTCGGCATAAAGCCGCTCGGTTGCATTGGTTGACTCCGGCGCCGCCGGCGGTTCGATCAAGGTCCGAATCTGCGATTGTTGCGGCAGTCCCAGCCCCAACCTCAGTTCCCTCACCTGATAATCCAGCCATTTCGGTGAACCCAGCTCCGCCAGCTTGTCACGGCCCGATTTATTCTGGCGTTGTAGGTCGCTCAGCCGCACTTCCCGCTTCTTGATCTGCTTGCCAAGCTCGTCAATCTGGTTTTTCTGCCAGACGTAACCGATACCCGACCCGCCAATAAACAAGCAGAGCAGAATGGCTTTGAGCGCGGGCCCAAAACGAATCGCCGCAGACTGGTATTTCCGATTTCGTGCCATGTTAAAGTTTTTCCAATACGCGTAACTGCGCGCTGCGACAACGCGGATTCGCGGTTAACTCGTCGGGCGAGGGTTTCAACGATTTTCGCTGCACCCACTTCAACTCCGGCGCGCGTGGCCGTCGCAACTCCGGCACATCCACATCGCCGTCGAAAGTGTATTCTCGCGACCGTGCATGCCCGAATTCCTTCACCACCCGGTCTTCCAACGAATGAAAAGTGATGACGGCCAACCGACCACCCGGCTTCAAAATCGTCAGAGCCGCTGTTAATCCGCGTTTCAAGGAACCAATTTCATCATTCACTGCCAGGCGCAACGCTTGGAAAACCCGCGTTGCGGGATGTGTCTTCCTGCCGTGACGCGGCGACAACCGTTCGATCAGCTTTGCCAATTGCGCTGTCGTTTCAAAGCGCCTCTGCT
>PLJQ01000176.1:0-7162 GCA_003140275.1 Limisphaerales bacterium | reverse complement strand
TCCATCCGCATATCGAGCGGCCCGTCCTGTTGAAAACTGAACCCACGCTCGACCCAGTCGAGTTGCGGCGAGCTGACACCCAAATCCAACAACACACCATCGCAACTTGCCGGCGCCACCCACTCGCCCAAATCCGCAAAATTGCCCTGGCGCAATTCAAATCGACCCGTAAATTCCGCCAGCCGTTGCCGGGCCGCTTCAACCGCGACGCCATCGCGATCGCAGCCAGATAACCACCCAGTCGCACTGCTCGCGGCCAAAATGGCTGCTGCGTGTCCACCCCCACCGACCGTTCCGTCGGTGTACCGCCCTGCCGGCCGCGGTTTTATCGCGGCCATTACCTCCGCCATCATCACCGGGTTGTGGACGAAATTGGGTGCCAAGCATAATTTCCTCATCAAAATGGTGTCTGCCCCACCCCGAAAATCCGCGACATCAGCCGTCCCCATGGGGCTTTTGTTGGCGCACTCCCGGCTTCCAAGTCCCGGACTGGCTCAAGCCTTTTCGGCTGCTCCAGGTGGGTCACCGGCACGATTTCCAGATCGGTATCACTCAAATCGTTTCGGATCACCTTGATCCTGTCCAATGAAAGCTCGCCTTGAAGCGCAGGCTTGACCGATTTGATCTTTTGCGGCTTTGCGCGAGTCTGGCGATCTTTCAAATAAGAAAGCGGCTTGATTTTTTCCAGCACGCTTGTCATTGACGAACACGCCTTGGAGCAAACTTCGAGCGCAAAAAGACCGCGCTTCAAAATTATTTCCCGTGCTTGCGTCAGCACTGGTGTGGTTGTTGATTTTTTTGACTTTGCCTCAGGCCTGGCTGTTGATTGATCCTCAATACTCAACTCCATCGCCGGCCTGACTGCTTCTGCTTTCGCCATCGGAGCGGGGGGAACAACACGAATGGTGGAATTAAACTTGGGCAACAGATTTCCTTCCGCCATCCGGTAACGGCCTGTCGCGTCTTTGATGCCCATTAAAGATTTGCTTACCGTGAGTAGTTGCATCGGGTTCATTGGTATTAAATCAGTTTAAATGCTTCGGGTAACAACGCCGCATCCACTGCACTTGCGGTTTCGTAGCGTTCGGGATTCCAAATCTCAAACCGGTCCACCAATCCAACCAACACCGCTTCCCGCTCGATGTTCACCGCCTTCGCCATCGCTTCAGGCACACAAATGCGTCCGCCTTTGTCCAAAGCCACACTGGCCGATTTGCTGCCCAATAGTCGCCGCAGTGCAGACGCCTTTGGATCGGCAAAAGACATCGCTTTAATTTTTTCCGCCAACGCTCGCATTTCCGGCGGCGGCAAGACCAGCAGACATGCATCCGCCTGCGCACCGTTCGGCCAAAGAAGCAAAGTGAACTCCACGCCCGGTTTCGTCGGACGCCATTTGGCAGGCACCTGCACCCGACGCTTCTCGTCCACACCGTGACGAAATAGCGAGTGGTAATGGATCAACTCGTTGGCAGTTTCAGATGGCATTCAGTTTTTGGGCCAAAACTTCAACCCATTCTTATCCACAACGACCCACTGTTAACCACTTTCCCCCATTTACTGTCAACACTTATCTCAAATGATTTTTTATTCCCAAGTTATTCACAATCCCTACGACGTTTGTAAACAACTGCAAATACGAAGGCTTGGACTGGTGAAAGCCATGGCAATACCGTAGTTTGTCGCTTAAGTCGTAAACCTTCTACCCATAATTCACAAAAGCGATGTGGGACGTGGCCGAAAGGCGATTTTGCCGTTGTATTGGTGATTACGATTCAAGGAAAAGGAGGTCGTTCGTGACGATTCAAACCAACTTCAAATTTGTCTTTGAATCGCTCTCGGAGCTGTGGAGTCTTTGGCCAATAAAATAATTGGCGAATGTTTTGAATTCCTCGCGTGCGCACTGCTGATTTTGATTACTTTCTGCCGCTTGAGTTGATTGCGCAGACACCGTCGGCCGAACGGGACCAATCGCGGTTGCTGGTTTTGCAGCGCGGCAATGGCCGGATCGCTCATCGTCACTTTGGTGCTCTGTTGGAATATTTGCGCCCTGGCGACTTGCTGGTGCTGAATAATTCGCGAGTGATTCCTGCGCGGTTGCGCGGCGTCAACGCTAAGAGCGGCGGACAATTTGAAGTTTTGTTGCTGAAAGAAAACTGTCTCAACGATTGGTGGGTGATGTTGCGGCCCGGCAAACGCGCGCGCCTGGGAACACAAATTATTTTTCGGGAGGCGAACGGAAATGTCGGCCGCGTGCGAGCCACCGTGATCGATAAGAACGATGAAGGTCATCGTCGTTTGCGTTTCATCGGCACGTCCAACCTCAACGAGTCGCTGGATACCATCGGCGAAGTTCCGTTGCCACCGTATATCCTGCGCACTGGTTCCGGCGAACTGATTCAAGATCGAAAACGCTATCAAACCGTGTATGCCCAGTCCGCCGGTTCCGTAGCCGCGCCGACGGCTGGGCTTCATTTTACCCAAGCTCTGCTGGATGCAATCCGCTCCCGCGGCGTGACCGTTTGTTTTCTGACGTTGCACGTTGGACTCGGCACTTTCGCACCCGTCAAAACCGAAACCCTTGCAGCTCACGCCATGCATCACGAACGATTCGAGGTCGGCGTCGAAACCGCCCGCGCAATCAACGAAGCAAAGCGCTCCTCCCGCCGCATCATCGCGGTCGGCACGACAACCACGCGCGTGCTGGAGAGCGTGGCGGCGGAAAACCAGGGGCAACTCATCCCCGGCGCCGGGCGGACAAACATTTTCATTTATCCTCCATACCAATTTAAGATCGCCGACGCGCTGCTCACCAATTTTCATTTGCCGCGCTCCACCCTGCTCATGTTGGCAAGTGCGTTTGCGGCGCCGAACGAAACTCGTGGACGCGAGTTGATCTTGTCGGCCTATGCCGAAGCCGTGCGCAAGCGCTACCGTTTCTTCAGTTACGGCGACGCAATGCTCATCCTGTAATTGCGAGCGGCGAACGACGAATGGCGACTTGCAAAATTCTCGCGGGAGTTGAACAGATACTCAAATTTCCTGGCCTATTTGACAGTGTTTTTCGCGGCGACCCGACGTATCGCAGCACCGCGGACGGCTGCGGGATCGGATTGAGCATTGCACAATGTACCAGCTTCGCGCATAAGGGAACGATTCAGGTCAGTTCCATGCTGTCCAAATACACAACCGTCACCGTGCGCCTGCCGTTGAGCGCTCAAGCGGCCGAACCCGCATGAGACAACTGGCGTTTCTCCTCGCAACTGTTGTCCTGGCTGGCTGCGTCCGCTTTAAGCCGCAACCTCTCCCGTCCTCCGAAACCGCCGCCCGCTTCGAGCAACGCTCGCTCGACAATCCCGATTTAAAACAATTCCTCGAAAAAAATCTGCGCCACGAGTTGTCCACCTGGCCGCTCGCGTCGTGGGATTTAACTGCACTTACGATGGCGGCGTTCTACTACCATCCCGATCTCGATATAGCGCGGGCGAAATGGAGCGGAGCGAAGGCCGCGCTCATTTACGGCGGCGAGCGGCCCAATCCGAGCGTGAGCCTCTCTCCCGCCTATGACACCACGACTCCACCGCCGTGGATTCTTGGTCTGAGCTTCGATATTCCTGTCGAAACGGCAGGCAAACGCGGCTATCGCATCGCGCAGGCACGGCATTTGTCCGACGCTGCGCGGCTGAATGTAGCTGCGACGGCGTGGCAGGTTCGTAGCCGCGTGCGCCGGAGTTTGTTGGAACTTTACACCGCGCGCGAAACCGAATCGGCGCAGAGGCAACAAGCCGAGGCGCAGGCGAAAATCGTCGGACTTCTCGAAAAGCAGGTTGAAGCCGGGGCTGCTTCTCCAATCGAACTCGCGCAAGCCCGCATCAATCTCAACACCACGCGATTGGCGTCGCAGGATGCGCAACGGCAGAGCGCCGAAGCTCGTGTTCAAATGGCTGACGCACTCGGTTTGCCGGCCAGCGCGTCGAATGAGGTGAAGCTTTCATTCATGGGCTTGAATGAGTTTCCCAAAGATTTGATGACTTCCGACGTCCGCCGCCAAGCCGCGCTGAATCGCACCGACATTCTTGGCGCACTGGCAGAATATGCGGCGAGCCAGGCCGCGTTACAGCTTGAAATCGCGAAGCAATACCCGGATTTGCACCTCGGTCCGGGTTATCAACTCGACCAGACCGACAACAAATGGTCGCTCGGCGTCACGCTCACGTTGCCGGTGCTGAATCAAAATCAGGGAGCAATTACCGGAGCGAAGGCGCGTCGCGAAGAAGCCGCCGCGCGGTTCGTGTCCGTGCAAGCGAAAGCCCTAAACGAGATCGACCGCGCGGTGGCTGGTTATCAGGCCGCGCGCCAGCAAACCGCCACTGCCGAAGCGTTGCTCGCGGACTTGAAAAAGCGCCGCGACACGACGCAAGCAATGCTCGACGCGGGCGAAGTGGACAATCTCGCCGTCGCCGCAGCGCAAGCCGAATTCAGCGCTGGCGCGCTCGCGCAATTGAACTCCCTTGTAAAGACTCAGCAAGCGCTGTCGGCGTTGGAAGACGCCGTGCAAAGCCCGCTGTCGGCTGCCGACGCACACGCCTGGGAGAACAACCCCCGCCTGACAAACGATCCAGCTCCAAAACGAAAATGAAGAAATCTTTTATCAGTCTGTTTGCGGTTGTGTTGAGCGCCGTTGCTCTCGTCGGTTGCAAACCTGGTGAGCGCGAGGGGAGCGACAAGGTCGTCACGGAAGTCGCCGTGCAAGTCGGCAAGTTGACTCGCGCCACGCTGCACCGTTATGTCACGGCCTATGGCACGGTCGAACCAGAACCTGCGCGTGACGGCAATCCCGGCGGTGGCGCGCGGTTGGCCCCGCCGATGGCCGGCATTGTTGCGGAAGTGAATTGCGCCGAAGGCCAGCGCGTGGAGAAAGGCGCGCTGCTGTTTCGCCTCGACAGCCGGCCCGCCGACGTGGCGGTTGAATTCGCGAAACAGACTTACGAACGGCAAAAGAAACTTCTGCCGATTGGCGGCACGTCGCAGAAAGCGCTGCAAGAAGCCGAGCAACAACTCGCCGCGGCGCGGGCGCAACAGGCATTACTGAGAATCGAAGCGCCGTTTGCCGGCGTCGTCGCCCGCGTCAACGCCCGGCCCGGTGAAGCCGTGGACCTCACGAGTGTGCTCGGCGAATTGGTCGATGTCGCACGGCTGATTGTCACGGCCAGCGTGCCTGCCGCCGAACTGGAAGGACTGAAGGTCGGGCAACCCGCTGAGTTTGTTGTGGACGAAAAGACGCTGATGGCGCACGGCGCGGTAGTCTTCCTCAGTCCGCAAGTTGACGTGAAAACCGGCGCCGCGCTGCTGCGCGCGTCCGTGCCGGCGGGCGCGGGATTGCGCCCCGGCCAATACGTGCAGCTCCGCATCGTGAGCGAGGAGCGAAACGACCGGCTCGCTGCGCCAGCGGAGAGCGTCGTGAAAAATGAGGAAGGCGGCACAGTTATCGCGCTGGTCGAAGGCGATAAAGCCGTCCAGAAGCCGGTGAAAGCCGGGGTGCGCGACGGCGCTCTCATTGAAGTTGAAGGCGACGGTTTGAAGGAAGGCGACACCGTAGTAACTGTCGGCGCTTACGGACTGCCGAAGGAAACGAAAATCAAATTCATCGGACGATGAGCGCTGCACCGGGAAACGTCGCGCCGCCTGTGAAGACGAAATCGCGTCTCGGCCGGTTCGCCGTCCGCCATTCGCTGGCGATTACATTCATCGCGCTGGCGCTTTGCCTCGCGGGCGTTTATGCGGCGTTGCACATGCCGTCGTCTGTGTTTCCGCAGACGAACTTTCCGCGCGTCGTCATTCTCGTGGACAACGGCATCATGCCCACCGAAGAAATGATGGCTACCATCACGCGTCCCATCGAGGAGGCGATGAAGGAAATCCCAGGGGCGGTCAGGGTCCGCTCCGGTACGGGGCGCGGCAAGGCGGAGATCAATGTTTTTTTCAACTGGCAGGTGGACATGGTGCAATCGGAGCTTTTCGTGCTGGGTCGGTTGGCCCAAATTCGTGGCGAATTGCCCGCCACCACCAGCACAACCGTGGCGCGCGTGACGTTTTCAATTTTCCCCATCATCGGCGTCAGCCTCACCAGTCCCACCCGCGACATCACCGGGTTGTGGGAGAAGGCGCGTTATGAACTTAAGCCGCGCTTTCTGCAAATTCCCGGCGTCGCGAGTGTGGAACTCACCGGTGGTCGCGCGCCGGAATATCACGTCGTCGTTGATCCGTTGCGGTTGCAGGCGGCGGGTCTGGCTTTGGGCGACATCACCGGCGCGTTCACGAAAAACAATCTCATCGCGCCCGCCGGAATGTTGGAGGAAAATTATCATCTCTATCTCACCACGGTGGATGGCCGTGTTCATTCTGCGGAGGACATCGAGAACCTCGTCATCACGGTCAACGCCGGTCATCCGGTGCGCGTGCGGGATGTGGCGCGCGTCGAGCGCGGGCAAGAACCGGCCTTCACCGTCGTCACTGCCGAAGGTCGCAACGCCGCGTTGCTGAACATCCACAGCCAGCCCGACGCCAGCACGCTGGACATCGCCGCCGCGTTGCAGGTGAAATTACAGGAACTCCAGCGGGAACTGCCTCCGGACATGAAGCTCGCGTTCTTTTATGACCAGTCAACTTTTGTGCGCGAGTCCATGCGGAGCGTGTGGGAGGCCATCATCTTCGGCCTCATCCTGTCGGTAGCCATCCTTTATTTCTTTCTCAAAAATTGGGGCAGCGTGATCACCGCCGTCGTCACCATTCCGATCACGGTGTTGATCACGCTCGTCGCGATGAAACTGCTCCACATGAGCTTCAACCTGATGACGCTGGGCGGAATTGCCGCCGCCATCGGGCTGGTGATTGACGACGCCATCGTGGTGGTGGAGGCCATGTGCGCGAAAATCGCCACCGGTCGCCCGCGTTTGGAAGGCATTCAAGAGGCTATCGGTGAACTGATCCATCCGTTGGTCGGCTCGACGCTGACGCCCGTGGTCGTGTTCATCCCGCTGGCGTTTCTGGCGGGGATCGCGGGAGTTTTCTTTCGCGCCCTGGCGCTCACGATGGTTGTGTCATTGCTCACGTCCCTCGTGCTGGCCGTGACGCTCACGCCGTCGCTGGCCGCGTGGTTCATCCG
>PLJQ01000253.1 GCA_003140275.1 Limisphaerales bacterium | reverse complement strand
TCTACTTCGGAGTTCGGGATTAACTATTGCCGGGGTTGGAAATTTAATTTGCAATCAATCGTGGGTTTACACCCACGGCTATCCACGTTGAAACCCTCCGAGTCTCAATCCTATTGTTACTTGGCGGCTTTGCCTGGAAACCTCGCGCTATTCCTTCTTCGCGACTTTCAATTCAATATGCAGATCTCGCAGTTGCTTCGGTTCCACCGCGGCGGGTGAATCAGTCATCAGATCGGCGCCCTTGGCCGTTTTCGGAAACGCGATCACTTCCCGAATGCTCGGCGTGCCGCAGAGAATCGCGATGAGCCGGTCGAAGCCCAGCGCGATGCCGCCGTGCGGCGGGGCGCCGTAACGAAACGCTTCGAGCATATAGCCAAAACGCGCCTTTACCATGTCCGGTGGTATTTGCAGCACGTCCTCAAAAACCTTCTTCTGCACCTCCGGCTGGTGAATACGAATCGAACCGCCCCCAAGTTCGACGCCGTTGACAACGACGTCGTAATGCTGGCCGCGGACTTTTTTCGGGTCGCTGGCAAGGAGCGGAATGTCCTCGGCCACCGGCGCGGTGAACGGATGATGGCTCGAATACCAGCGGTTCTGCTCGCGATCAAAGCCGAGCAGCGGAAATTCGATCACCCAAAGAAAATTAAACTGGTCGGCGGGAATCGTCAGCTTTCCCTGCCCTTTCAGCACGTCGGCGCAATAGAGCCGAATCTTGCCGAGGATTTCGCACGCCGTCAGCCATTGATCGGCGGCGAACAAAATCAAATCACCTTCCTCAACCGCCAGCTTTTTCGTCAGCGCAGTTTTTTCCGCATCGTTGAAGAACTTCACGATGGGCGATTTCCATTCGCCGCCTTCAACCTTGATGTAGGCCAGGCCTTTGGCCCCGAAACTCTTCGCGTATTCGGTCATCATCTCGATTTGTCCCTGGGTTGCGCCCGCCATACCCTTCGCGTTGAGCGCCTTCACCACGCCACCGTTGGCAACCGCGCCGCTGAACACCTTGAATGTACTCGCGCGGAATTCGTCCGTGAAATCCACCAGCTCCAAACCGAAGCGCGCGTCAGGCTTGTCTATGCCATATCGGTTCAGCGCCTCTTCAAACGCAAGCCGTTTGAAGGGGGTCGCAATGTCGAGGTTCAGCGCGGTTTTCCAGACGCGCTTCAACAATTCTTCGATTAGACTGTAAATGTCCTCGCGTTCGATGAAACTCATTTCGATGTCGATCTGCGTGAACTCAAGTTGACGGTCGGCGCGCTGGTCCTCGTCGCGATAACAGCGCGCGAGTTGAAAGTATTTCTCCACACCCGCGACCATCAGGATTTGTTTGAACTGCTGCGGCGACTGCGGCAGCGCGTAAAAAAGTCCCGGGCTGACCCGGCTGGGCACGATAAACTCGCGCGCGCCTTCGGGCGTGGACTTGAAGAGCGTAGGTGTCTCGACCTCGAGAAAGCCTTGTTCGTCCATGAAGACGCGCGCAGCAGTGGCGACTTTGCTGCGCAGGCGGAGATTGCGGGCCATTTCGGGCCGTCGCAAATCGAGGTAACGGTATTTCAGCCGTAATTCCTCGTTCACCTTGCCCGCCACTTCCGGATCATCGATTGGAAACGGCAACACGTCGGCCATGTTCAGCACTTCGAGCGCGGCCGCCATGACTTCGATTTCGCCCGTGGCAATTTTGGGATTGCTTGTGCCCGTGGGGCGCGAACGAACCTTGCCGGTCACGCTGATGACGCATTCGCTGCGCAACGCAGCGGCGCGCGCGAACAAATCCTTCGGCAAATCCGAAGGATCAAACACCGTCTGCGTGCGCCCTTCGCGATCACGAATGTCGATGAAAATCAAGCCGCCAAGATCGCGGCGGGAATGGACCCAGCCGGACAAAGTTACTGTTTGTCCCGCGTTCGCGAGACGAAGTTCGTTACAATGCTGCGTTCGTTTCATGAAAATTTTTGTTGGAGTCCAGGCTTTGGCCAGCCGCGTCTTATTCAAACTGCGGAACGAGCTAAAACCGAAACCCTAGCCGTTGCCTAAAGCGAGCGCGGATGGTGCGGGGATTCAGGCAGTTTTCAAAGCCAAATTTATCAGCAAATTCTGCGGCTGCCGCAAAGGTGGCGGAAACGGTGCTGATTATTTCACTCCGCCCGCCAAAATCGTCTGAAAATGCGGCGGTTGTTCCTCGCGGGCAACGACGCTGACTTCAATCTTCTTGAAACCGGCTGCTTCCAGCCAGCGATGGAGATCATTCTCCGCAAAGCCAGGCCAGTGATCGCCATACAGTTCACGCGCTTTGTCGAAGTTGTGCTTCAGTAAATCGAGAATCATGACCTGCCCGCCACTGCGGAGAATTTTGTGCGTCGAAGCGACCGCGTGGGCTGGATCGTTGGCATGATGCAGCGCCTGGCTTAAAATTACCAGGTCCACCGATTGAGCGTCGATGGGCGGATTTTCCAAATCGCCCAATCGAAATTCCAGATTCTTCAATCCGTTCTTCTTCGCCTTGTTCGCGCCGAACGCCACCATCTTTTCAGAATTATCGACCGCGATGACCTTCTTTGCCCGACGCGCGAGCAGTTCGCTCAACAGGCCCTCGCCCGAGCCTAAATCCGCCACGACCAATGGCGGCAAAATTCGTAACAGTAAATGTCCGAACGCCTCCCACGACCGGCCCGGCCCGTAACTTCGGTCGAATCGACCCGCGACCTGGTTGAAATAGACCTGCGCCTGCTCGTTGCGGCGGGCAAGGATGCGCTTCAGGTTGAGTTGATCAACCGAATGCTCGGACATTTCCTTGGCCCCGCGCACGGCGAGTTGAATGAATTCGGGCGCCGCGCCGTCGGCATTCGAGTTCAGTTTGTAAAAAGTCCATTTGCCCTCCCGGCGCGATTGCACCAGGCCTGATTCCTGCAGGAGGCCGAGGTGCGTGGAAATGCGCGATTGCCCCATCCGCGTGATCTCCTGCAGTTCATTGACCGAAAGCTCGTCACGCTCCAACAACGCCATGATGCGCAGCCGCGTTGGGTCAGAGAGGGCGCGGAGTGATTTTAACGTGGCGGACATGGCTTAATCCCTTGAAATATATTTCCAAATTAAATGTTGACGCATTGCCAAAATGATATATCATCCTATCCTGATACGTCAATATGTCATTTTAACCGCGTTCTGGTCGGAAAGAATTAAATGAGCAAAAATTACATCTTCTCCTCGGAGTCCGTCGGCGAGGGCCATCCGGACAAAGTGTGCGACACGATTTCGGATGCCGTGCTGGACGCCTGCCTGGCGCACGACAAGTTCAGCCGCGTCGCTTGCGAGTGCTACGCCAAATCCAATAATGTCATCGTCGGCGGGGAAATTTCGATCCCGCGAATCGGCTTCCGCAACCCGAGTGAAGTCATTGATTTTGTCGGTATTGCCCGTAAAACCATCGCGGACATCGGCTATACCAACGACGACGATGTTTTTCACGCCGACAAAGTTTTCGTAAATGTCATTATTACCGGCCAGTCGCGTGATATCGCGCAAGGCGTAGATGCGCGCAAAGCCAAGGGCAAAAAGACCGCGAAACAGGGCGCGGGCGACCAGGGCTTGATGTTCGGTTACGCCAGCAATGAAACCCCCGAATTGATGCCCGCGCCGATCATGTTCGCGCATCGCCTCGGTCGCGAATTGACCAGGATTCGCAAGAGCGGCAAAGTGCCGTGGCTCCGCCCGGATGCGAAGTCGCAGGTCTCCGTCGTTTACGAAAACGGACGGCCCATTGCAATTTCCAATGTCGTCATCTCCACGCAGCACGCGGCGGATGTCACGCACCGCGAGATTGAAAGATTTTGCATCGAGAACATCATCAAGAAAGTTCTGCCCAAGCGGTTGCTCACATCGAAAACGGAATTTCTCATCAATCCGACGGGTCGTTTCGTCGTCGGCGGACCGCAGGGCGATACCGGGTTGACCGGGCGCAAAATCATTGTGGACACCTACGGCGGCATGGGCCGTCACGGCGGCGGCGCGTTCTCCGGCAAGGATCCGACGAAGGTGGATCGCAGCGCGGCTTACATGGCCCGTTGGGTCGCCAAGAACATCGTGGCCGCCGGTCTTGCGGAAAAATGCGAAATCCAGTTCGCCTACGCCATCGGTCATCCCAACCCGGTAAGCGTTCACGTGGATACGTTCGGCACGAACGCGGTTGCGGAGAGCAAAATCACCCGCGCCGTCAATCGCGTGTTCAGTTTCCAGCCGTCGGACATCATTGATCAACTCAACTTGCGCCGTCCGATTTACTTGAAGACGACCAACTACGGACACTTCGGGAAAAGCGACAAAGATCTCACATGGGAGGCGACGAACAAAGTCGAAGCTCTCAAGCGTGCGCTATAATCGGCATCAACAATCAACTCTCAACCATCAACTGATATGGCAACTGTAAAACTTCCCCCATCCCGTCGCACCGTGACTAAAACGCCCAACAAGAACGGCAACGGTGCGAAACAGGACTTCGCCGTCCGCGACCTCTCGCTCGCCGAGTGGGGACGTAAAACCATCGAAGTGTGCCAGCACGAAATGCCTGGCCTCATGTCGATCCGTAAAAAATATGGCGTGACCAAACCGCTCAAAGGCGTACGTATCACCGGCTCGTTGCACATGACCATCGAGACGGCCATTCTGATTGAGACACTCGCCGAACTCGGCGCGTCCGTACGCTGGGCGAGCTGCAACATCTTCTCCACGCAAGACCACGCCGCCGCCGCCATCGCCAAGGCCGGCCTCCCGGTTTTCGCGCACAAGGGAGAATCCCTCGAAGAATACTGGGACTTCACCCTCGCTGCGCTCACGCATCCCGGCAACAAAGGCCCGCAACTCATCGTGGACGACGGCGGCGACGCCACGCTGCTCATCCACAAAGGCTACGAACTCGAAAACGGCGACAACTGGGTCAACACGCCGAGCGACAATCACGAAGTCGCCGTCATCAAGACGCTCTTGAAAAAGATCGCGAAGGAACGCATCGGTTTCTGGCACGAAGTCGTGAAGGATTGGAAAGGCGTTTCCGAGGAAACGACCACTGGCGTGCATCGCCTGTATCAAATGCTTGAGCAGGGCAAACTTCTCGTGCCTGCGATCAACGTCAACGA
Organism: Limisphaerales bacterium; assembly: GCA_003140275.1. Taxonomy (GTDB): domain Bacteria; phylum Verrucomicrobiota; class Verrucomicrobiia; order Limisphaerales; family PALSA-1396; genus PALSA-1396. The sequence continues at coordinate 45 of PLJQ01000253.1, read as the reverse complement.
CTCTGTCACCAAGTCCAAGTTTGACAATCTCTACGGCTGCCGCGA
>PLJQ01000152.1 GCA_003140275.1 Limisphaerales bacterium | reverse complement strand
CGGCATCTTGCCGCCCGGAAAAATCAACCGCATTGCGGCACCGCTCAGATTTTGCCTGGCCTTTCGTGCTTTCGACGATTCTTCCGCCGGGCTGGAAGCCCAGCTCTACGTCAGCCAAGATGGCTGACGCTACAGTTTTCTAACAGGGTGTCAGAACAGTTTCAACTTTTTCTTCAACCTCAAGGGAAACCGTTGAAACGGTTAAGGGTCTCTCAGCACTTGAAACCACCCGGCTGAAGCAGGGTGTTAATGCGAGTCGAAAGCAATGAGGTGCGGCAATTACGGGCGCATGTGAGTCCCGTGACCGATATGCAAATGATTGCGCGTTCACGGTGTTTTGTTCACTCGTAGATTTCATAGATCGTGCTTTCCAAAACGAACTGCACATTCTGGCCCAGCGCGAGCCAGGGGAGGGCTTGGGGATTCTTCGCGGCCAGCTCAAAGTATTCCGACGAGTTGAATTGAATGCGAACCTTCTTCGAGCCGGGCATTTTCTGCACCAACGAATCCATCCACTGATTGTTGTTTTGGAAAAAGTTTTTGCCGCCGGAAAAACGCGTCTGCCGGGTGTATTGGTCGATACGCGCCGAGGCGCTTTCAGCGCCGGTGACCGGTGCCGCAGAAGGCGCGAGGTATGAAAGGCTGCGCTGGACTTCCAGCTTTCCATCGGCAAGCCCATCGGCGGGACTGTTCGCTGATTTCAAAGCCAGACCGGCGCGGGCGGCCGCGACCGCCTGGCCACCCGATCGGTCCCGACCGTAACTGCGCCACGCCTCTTCGGCGAGGCCGCGCGCGGCGCGGTCTTCTTCGAGTCGCGGCAGCGACCGGGTCGAGAGCGGGACATTGCGCTGCTTTTCATCCTCCAAAATCAAATACGCGGTGTATGGGGTGACAATGCCGTATTTGCGCGCCAGTTCGGTGACTTCGTCGCGCAACTCCGAATTCTCGCCGTGCAGACGTATCTCATCCAGCAAGTAGCCGACGCGCCGCGTGGCCCACAGGCGTGGAATGAATTCGTGATCGGAAGATTCGCCGGGAAACTTTACCTCGTAAGTGAACTTCTTCGGCGCGCCGTTCACGGTGCCCTCGATGACAACCGTCGAATCTCCCTTGCCGGAGTAACGGCCCACCACCACGAGTTGCCCGCCCTTGAAAATGTCGGGTAGCGGCGAGGGATAAAGCCGGGTCACGCGCAGGTCGCCGGTGAAAGTCAGTCTGGGATTGGCGAGGACCGGCTCTTTGATCTTCGAGAAAAAGTTCGACACCTTCACCTCGAGGTCTTCCTCCGGCAACACGTATTGGCTGAAAGCGCGCGTCTCCTCGGTGATCTGGTCGAGCAGATGCGTGTTCACGTCCGTGCCGATGCCAAAACAGAAGATGCGGGTGTTGCCGCTGTTTTTCCGGACGCCGGCAACGATCTGTTCTTCATCGGTGGTGCCGATGGTGGGCCGGCCATCGGTGAGAAAAATAACGACGAACGGGCGGTCGGATTTTTCGGGCCGCAATGCGAGCGCCTTATGCAACGCGTCGTCAATGGCGGTCCCGCCGATGGGCTTCAACTCCCTGATGAAATCGTTCGCTTTGCCGCGATTGCCCTTGGAGGCAGCCACAAACTTGTCGAACAGCGGCTCGACCTCCGTCGAGAAACGTATGATCTCGAAACGGTCGCCGTCGTTCAAATTCTCGACACAGAACTGGAGCGCCTTTTTGGCCTGCTCTAATTTCTTGCCCGCCGTCGAACCGGACGTGTCGAGGACGAACGCGACATCTTTCAACACGACCTGTTTCTCCTTCACGTCGATTCCCGGCGAAACGAGCAGCACAAAACAGCCATCTTCGCCGCCGGTCTTGTAGGTGAGCAAGTTCGCCGCGAGTTCGTCCTTCTCCGTGGAGTAGTAAAGTTCGAGATCCGTGTCGGGCTTCACGTCGCTCGCTTCGTAGCCAACGACGGCCCGGTTTGCGCCGTCGCGTTTGATTTCGACGGAATGGTTGGGCGAATAGATGGACTTGAGCGGGCGCTTGGTTTCCAGTTCCAGCTTCACGCTCACGCTTTTGATTGGTTTCGCGGAATATTTTTCTGTGTTCAGCGGCAGGGTGTAACTGATGAGGCCGTCGTCGGCTTTGAGCAATTGCGAATACGAAAGTGTGATGCGCTTTTTGCTGTTCGGCTCGATGGGAAAGATGCGCACCTTGAAGAGATCACGGCCGGAATACTCCAGCAACGCCGGGTCTTTCATTTTACGGACGATGTCCTCATAAATCCGGCGCGCATTGTCCGCCGTCAGTAATTCCGCTTCGACCTGTTTGCCGTCGATTTCCATCGTGAATTTGTTGATCTGCGCGCCTTTGGGGACAGGAAAAATGAACGTGCCTTCGAGCCGTTGCGGATTCGGGTTGTAAAACTCCTGGTCAACCGAAGTCACAGCAATCTGGTCGGTGACGCGCGCGTTGACCCTGGCGTAAGTCACTTCCAGCGGCGCAAACGGATAAACTCGTGGCGGTGGAATGGGTTGTGGTGGATGCGGCCAGGGCGGAGTGGGGCGCGGGGGAATCGGATGTGGCGGCGGGATTGGCCCGGGCCAGAATTCAGAGTCGTGAACAATGATGAGGCCGGCGGCCAACCCCGGCAACGCGGCTCCCAGCAGCGCGAACAAAATCGTCAAAAAAGTCCATCGCTTCATACCCCGTTAGACGGGGAGATGAAGAAGATGCTCCCAACATTTCAGTTATTGCTTAAGAGCCTGTTCGGAAAAGCCGTTTGGTGTCCCGNNAGCGTGGACACCAAACGGTAGAATCCGCTCGTCGTCGCATTTCCGTACACGAGCTAAAGGGTGCCGCGTGGTGGCGGAAAACCCCTCCCGCTATTTGGCCGCGCCTTTGGGGCAAACCCTTTGGCGGCCATCCGCATGGCGTCAATTGCATCTCCCGCCGGGCGGTTTGAAACTTTTCATACGAGGCAAACTGCTCCGGCGTCAGGATTTGCCGGGCGCGCTTGCCAGATCAGCCTTCGGGTCAAGGATTGCTTTGAGTGCGGTTGCAAGGCAGAATGGTTTCAATGAACCAGGCGATCCACCAGCTCTCGCGTCGGAACTTTCTCGCGTCGGCTTCTCTCGGTCTGATTGGCCTCAACACGCTTTCCCCGGGAAGCCTCCTGGCCCGGGTTGCGCAAAAACAAATCGCCGGCCAGCCATTGCGCGCGCCGCAACCCGGTAAATGGTATGAAACCGCTTACCGCCGCGCCGTAATCGACATGCACATTCCGGATTGGGACGAGAAGTTCCTTTCGGAGTTCGATGCCAATCAGTACGTGCAAATGTTGGTCAAGTCCCGCGCGCAATCAATCGTCTGCTACGCCCACTCGCACGTTGGTTTGTTCAACTATCCCACCAGGATCGGCCAGCAACATCGCGGTCTCAAAGGCCGTAACATTGTTCAAGAGATGATCGACCGTTGTCACGCTCACAACATAGCGGTGGTGCTCTACACCAGTTTGATTCACGACCGCTGGGCGTTCGACCAGCATCCGGAATGGCGCATGGAAAAGCACGACGGCGCGCAATACGGCACGGGCAGCCGCTACGGGGTGGTCTGTCCCAACTCGCCGTACCGCGAATACGTTCGAGCGTGGGTCGGGGAAATGTGCCGCGCATTTGACTTCGAGGGAATGCGGTTCGACATGACGTTCTGGGTCGGTGTTTGTTAGTGCGCGCATTGCCGCAAGCGGTTCGCGGACGAGGCGGGTGGAGAAATGCCCACGACGGTCAACTGGCTGGACGAGCGTTGGGTGACCTTGCAACGAAAGCGGGAAGAGTGGCTGGCTGAGTTCGCCGCGATCGCCACTGGAACGGTGCGCAGACTCAAGCCAACCGCCACCGTGGAACATCAATCTTCAACTTACCCGTTGAACTGGACGTTCGGCGTCGGGTCGCCACTCGTGCAACAGAATGATTTCCTTCAAGGAGATTTTTACGGCGACTCACTTCAAGGCTCGTTCGTGCGCAAATTGCTCGAAGACCTCACGCCCAATCGACCGTTTGCCTACGAAACCAGCTTTTCCATGGAACTGCGAGATCACACCGGCCGCAAATCCGAGGAACTGCTCGAAGCCAAAGCCGCCGCTGCGATTGCCGACAGCGCCGCCTTTGTTTTCATTGACGCCATCGATCCGGTTGGGACGGTCAATCCCAATGCGCATGAGCGGATGGGGCGGATCTTTGACCGATTGATGCCTTTTTATCCGCATCTCGGCGGCGAGCGCGTCATGGACATCGCCGTTTATTACAGCCTGGAGTCGAAGTTTAACTTCAAAGGCAACGGCAAGCCCATCAGCCAGGCCGACACTTCCGATGCGCACACGGCGGGCGCGATGACGGCCAGCCGCTGGCTGATTGCGAACCATCTGCCGTTCGGCGTCGTCACCAAACGCTCGTTGTCCAAATTGGCAGAGTGCAAGGTGCTTGTTCTTTCCAACGTCAACCTGATGGATGAGGAGGAGATCGCGGCCATTCGCGAATGGGTTCGTGGTGGCGGAACGCTCTTCGCCAGCGGCGGTACTTCCCTCGTCAACAAACGCGGTCAATTGCAAAAAGACTTCATGCTGGCGGAGGTGCTGGGAGTTTCGCTCGTCAAAGCCGACTGGCAGGACCGGGAGCATTATATTGCGCCCACTGCCGCGGGACAAAGGTGTTTCGGAAATTGGAACGCCAGGTATCCGCCGTTCGCCAAGGGCTTTGGCATGGAAGTGAAGGCGCATCCAGCGGCGGAAGTGCTGGCCACCACGACGTTGCCATGGCCAACGACCGACCCGACAAAATTTTCCTCCATCCACAGCAACCCGCCCTGGCAACCCACGGAGCGACCGGAGGTGGTGCTCCATCAATTCGGAAAAGGTCGGACGGTGTATTGCAGCAGTTTATTGGAAACCATCGAAGGTTTGAGCGATACCTTCATCAAACTGGTCCGGTTGCTCAACGACAGTTACCGCTACGAGTCCGACGCGCCGGCCGCGGTCGAGATGACCATGTTCCATCAGCCGGAGCGGCAGCGCTACGTCATGAGCCTGGTCAATTTCCAGAAGGAACTGCCCAACATTCCGGTGGAGGGTATTCAGGTTCGCCTGCGGTTGGGAGGCAAACGAATCCGGTCGATCATGCAATTGCCCGACAACAAGGCGCTCAAGCATCGCGAGCAACAAGGAGTGACAACGTTCACCGCGCCCCGCCTGGAAACGCTGGCCATGTTTGCCGTTAAAATCGAATGATCGGGAATTGCCGGACGGCCATTTTTACCATCTTATTTCTTCGCCACCTCGATGGAGGCAAACAAACTTTCCAGATTGTTTAAGGGCGCAACTTTTTGGAGAGCGGGATGCAAAAGATGGCGGAGGTATTCGATTGCATCCGGGATGGTTTTCACAGAGCGGGGGAGCGTGGCGCCCGAAGCGTTGGCGTGGCCGCCGCCCTGAAGTTTCTCGGCGACTTTGATGGCCTCGCCGTTCTTGCTGCGCAGACTGACGATGACGGTGTTGTTGGCTTTGCGAAAGAGAGTGATCAAAACCGGATAGGGCGTCGCCTGTTGTTCCAGCAATTGGTGGACGATCAGATTGTTGTTGCCGATGACCGTATCGACACAACCGACGGTCGGGCTGATTTCCGCGACATTCTCCCTGCTCCACGCAAAGCCCAGCGGATCCTCGATCCGGCGTTTGATGGCCATGACTTCCAGCAACGGATGATCGAGCAGTCGCTCCAGTCCGCCATCGATGATTGCGAGCAGATTCCAAAACTGGTACGTCTTGACCAGATTGGCGTAGTCGTTGGCGATCACAAAGTCGGGATCATCTTCCAAAAACAAATCCGCCACGTTGTTCAAATGAACGAGCCGATCCAGTGCCGGCGAACCCAGGCCCTCCTGTTGGCAGAGTTCGTAGCAAAGCAGGCCGGCCGACTTGTTCAAATCATGGATGAGTTGGGCGTTCTTGGGCAATGCCTCGGTGGCATGATGGTCGATGATGACCCAGGCGGGCTTGTCGAGTCGTCCTTCAAAGCCCAGATCGCAGACCCACGCGGCAGTCTCTCGCGGTTCGCGTTGTCGCCAGGTGTTGTAATGATACGCTTCCATCGGAACATCCGCGCCGTGCAATTTTTTTGCCAGCCGCTTTAACAGAACGCCTGCCACCAACCCATCGAGATCGCTCTCGTGGGTCAAAATCACTTCGGGTTTTGGCATATCAACCATGCGGCCGGCAGACTAGCGCGATCTCGGTCCAGTGGCGAGCGGTGTTTTTGCGCGCGGTCGTCGTTGCCAGTTTTTCCTTTATCGGGTGCCGGGGCATCCTACACTTGGCCGAGCTTTATGAATCGATTTGATCTGGCGGCCGAAGTCGCTGTCGTTATCGGTGGAACGGGCGTTTTAGGCGGAGCGCTCGCCGAAGGTCTGGCGCAGGCCGGCGCGAAGGTGGCGGTGCTTGGCCGCCACGCGGAACGCGGGGCAGCGCGCGTCAATGCGATCAAAACCAGCGGTGGTCACGCGGCATTTTTCTCCGTGAACGCCATCAGCCGTGACAGTTTGAACACCGCCCACCAGGCCATTGAGAAATCACTGGGCGCGCCGACGATTCTGCTCAACGCCGCCGGCGGCACGGATCCGAAAGTGACGGTAACCGCTGACCGCGCGGTGGAACAAATTGCGTTGGAGGACTGGCGCGCCAGTTTTGATCTCAATCTGGTGGGCGGAGTGTTGCTGCCGTGCCAGGAGTTCGGGCCGGCGATGCTGAACCGCGGCCAGGGCAGCATCATCAACATCGCCAGCGTTTCTGCGCATGTTCCGCTATCGCGCGTCGTGGCATATTCGGCGGCCAAAGCGGCGGTTTTGAGCCTGACGCAATTTCTGGCGCGGGAGTGGGCGACCAAAGGTGTGCGCGTGAATTCCATCACGCCGGGCTTTTTCCCCGGAGAACAAAATCGCCGCCTGCTTTTCAACGAAGACGGCACGCCGACCGCGCGCGCGCAGGCGATTTTCGGTCACACACCGATGGGACGTTTTGGCAAGGCGGAGGAATTGATTGGCGCAGCGATTTTCCTGGCCAGCCATGAGGCCAGCAGTTTTGTCACCGGCACAGACATCCGGGTCGATGGCGGGTTTCTGTCACAAACCATTTGAGTCAATGGTCAATGCTCAATGACCATTGAGTAATCAGTAATGAACGCTTCTTTGAACATTACTCATTGGTCATTTCCCATTTGCCATTGAACCAAAACGGATTGCAAAGATGAATTCAGACGAGCTTTCAGATCGACTTTGGAAATTCGCGGCCCGCGTCGGCAAGGTGGTGGATGCACTGCCGGACACGCGGTTGGGCCGTCATGTGGCCGGACAATTCGTGCGAAGCGGCACTGCAGCCGGCCCGAACTACGACGAAGGTTGCGCTGCCGGGAGTCGCGCAGATTTCGCGCCCAAGCTTGGTATCGCACTCAAGGAGTTGAAGGAAACGCGCGGTTGGCTGAGATTCATTGTTATCGCCGGTCTGTTGCCGGAGAAGAGAGTTGCCAGTATGCTCAATGAAGGTGGACAATTGTTAGAGAGCAAATGAGAACGCTTGCAATCATTTCGGTCTTTGCGATGTCTGGCGTTATACTGGCCCAAGTCGTTCTCACCCCTATAAATCAAAATGCGCTGTTGTTGACCAGTAATACGAATGTCTTCAGCCTATCGAATGCGACTTGGATCGTTTCTGGTTTGAGGCTGGGTACGGCGCAAACCAACGTCGACCGGCACTTGAACGGGCACGGGATGACGAACCGAGGCGGTTTGACTCTTGATGGAAAGCACATCACTTTTTGTTACGAATTCCCGGGTACGGACAGGACTCTCGTACTAGAGACACGTCGCAAACGAACAGGGCCGAGGCGGTTCGATTGGGGAAGCTCAGTTCTTGAGAGCGGTCGGATTCAGAAACTGGGTGCGGATACATTCTTGATCACGTTTACAAATGCTCCCTAATCATGTTCTGCAGCGAACGGCGGCGGGCCGTCGCAGTTGCAATCGGCGCGCCTCGTGGCCGCCGTCGCTGAGCTTTTGTCGATCAAGATCGTCGGCAAGTCCATTGCGACAGCCAAAGGCAAATCACGGCGGCTGCTTGGATTGTGAAATGGAAAATGGTCAATGACCAATTTGCAATGAAGAACATCTCCCCATCCGCCGCATACAGCAAACTCACCGTTGCGCAGGTCGGTCAAGTCATCGCCGGGGCTTGTCCAGCCGACTTGTATCGCGGCAAACGGGTCTTGCTCATTGTTCCCGACGGCACGCGCACGGCGCCGGTGGGACTCATGTTCCAAACGTTGCACCAACAGATCGGCGGGGTTACGAGGGCCTTCGATGTTTTGATCGCGCTGGGAACGCATCAGCCGATGAGCGAGGCGGCCATCTGCCAGCGGCTCGACATCACAGAAACGCAACGAATGGACACGTACCGGCAGGTCGGGTTCTTCAATCATGCCTGGAACAATCCGACGGCGCTCAAACATATCGGCACCATTCCCGGCGAGGAAATCAAGGCGCTGACCAACGGCCTGTTCGCGATGGAGGTGCCGGTGGAAATCAACCGGCTCGTTTTTGATTACGACCAGGTCATCATCATCGGTCCGGTGTTTCCGCATGAAGTCGTCGGTTTTTCCGGCGGGAACAAGTATCTGTTCCCCGGCGTGAGCGGTCCGCAAATATTGAATTTCTTTCATTGGCTCGGCGCCGTGGTGACGAACCCGATGATCATTGGCAACAAGTGGACACCCGTCCGCAAAGTGGTCGATCGCGCCGGCTCGATGGTCAAGCTGGACAAGCTCTGTTTCTGCCTGGTGGTTGACGCTGCTAAAAATCTCGCGGGTCTTTTTGCCGGAACACCCGAAAGCGCCTGGGACGCGGCGAGCGAGCTTTCCCGAAAAGTTCACATTACCTGCAAGGAGAAACCGTTTCACACCATTCTATCCTGCGCGCCGAAGATGTATGACGAGCTTTGGACCGGCGGCAAATGCATGTATAAACTTGAACCCGTGCTGGCGGATGGCGGCGAACTGATCATCTACGCGCCGCACATCAACGAGGTCTGCGTCGCGCACGGCAGGACGCTTTTGGAAACCGGCTACCATTGTCGCGACTACTTCATGAAACAATGGGACAAATTCAAGCGATACCCCTGGGGGGTGCTGGCGCACAGTTGCCATGTCTATGGGCAGGGAACGTATGAAAACGGCGTCGAGACACCGCGCGCCCGCGTGACACTTGCGACCGGCATCCCGCCGGAAACGTGCCAGCGCATCAACCTCGGCTATCGCGATCCGAAAAGCATCCGCATCGAAGACTATGCCGGGCGCGAGGCGGAGGGGGTGTTGTTGGTGCCGAAAGCGGGCGAGATGCTGTTTCAACTTACGCATCCGCCGAAATGGGCGGGCGGGGATTGAGCTTGCCGCAATAAGATTTGCACCTTTAATCTTCGCCCATGAGACGAGTCCGTTGCTTCAAGGCATTTGCGGGAATCTGTTGCGCGCTGTTCGGCGTTCACAGCGCCCTCGCTGATTCGCTTGATAATTGGCATGCGTTAAGCCCCTCGCCTCAAATAAACGCCCTTTACCGCGTTGCTTTTGCCGGCAATCTCTTTCTGGCGGTTGGCGCCAACGGTGCCATTTCAAGTTCCACCAATGGCAGCAACTGGACCAACCAGAATTCAGGAAGTTTAAGCGCGCTGCGCGGGATTACGTTCGGCAATGAAACCTATGTGATTGCGGGTTACAGCCTGGCAACGCGCACAATTTTGATTTCCACGAATGTCACGCAATGGAGAGCCAAAATAGCGGCTCCGGCCAGCTTTTTTTTGGCCACGACCTTTGCGGCTGGAACATTTGTGACGGTTGGCAACACCGGAACCATCCAGACTTCAACCAATGGCATTTCCTGGACGAACCGCGTTGCGATCACCAGCAACGATCTTTATGGTGTCGCCTACGGTGGCGGCAACCTTGTCGCCGTGGGGACGAACGGCACGATCATCACATCCTCGGATGGCATCAACTGGACCAATAGTGTTTCGGCCGTCACCAATTTTCTGCGCGACGTCGCTTATGGTGACGGCACTTTTGTGGTCGTGGGGCACGACGGCACCATTCTGAATTCAACCAACGGCGTTGATTGGAGTGGTTCGAATTCCGGAACCACCAACCGGCTTTTTGGCATTGGCCACGGCCAGGGCACCTTTGTAGCCGTGGGTTCCGCGGGCACCATCTTGACTTCAACCGATGCAATCAATTGGATCCCCCGGAATTCCGGCGTCACCAATAATCTTTTCGGCATTGCCTACGGCAACGGGAATTTCGTGGCAGTCGGGCTTGGCGGCGTGATCCTATATCCCGGCACTGTGCCGCAACCAGTTTTGACCGCCGTCGCGCACCAAAGAAATGGCTTTAAGCTGACTATCACGGGTGAAATTGGGCACGGCTACCGGCTGCAATTCAGTCCGGATTTATTCACCTGGACCGACCTCCTGAGTTACACCAACACGCTGTTCAATTTTCAATACCTCGACACATCGGCCACCCACGCCCCGATTCGGTTTTACCGCGTGGTGACGCCGTGAGATCGGTGAATCGCACATTCGATGGCCAGCCTCACGTTCGGAAAACAGGCAGGACGCAATTTCGGGGCGTGCCGTTTTTCAGCGAACGGGTATGAAAGCAAAACGCATCGTCAGGCATCCGTTGGAACAGATTTTCCGTTTCTCCGCGTTCCAAATTGTTGCCATCGGGTTCGTTCTTATTTCGTCGATGACGGACTTGCGCGCCGCCAATGATTTCAAGCTCGCATGGCAGAAGAACGTTCTCAAAATTACCGGCGATAAATTACCCGGCGGCAGGCTCGAGGTCTGGTGGCTGGAAGCCTTCTGCCGACGGGGATCCACCAAACGACCGTGGAATGAAACAACAATTCCACATACAACCGAATTGCTTTCGGCCGACGAGAATGGCCAATGGCTACGTCTGCGCAGCAAAGTGCGGCCTTCGGTGGAGGTTTTGCAGGAGTTGCGGGTCGTAAAGGAAGGCATCGAGTTCGACTTTGAACTCAAGAATTCCGGTGAGGAGCCGGTCGATCTGGAATGGTTCGAGCCGTGCATTCGTGTCGATCGCTTCACCGGGCGTAACCAGACCAATTACATCGAGCACTGTTTCATTTTCACCGAACGCGGTCTGACGACGCTCGACAAGCTTCCGCGCAACGAAGCGGCGCTCTATCGCGGCGGCCAGGTTTATGTTCCCAAAGGCATCAACCGTGATGACGTGAACCCGCGCCCCATCAGCCCCGTCACACCCGCCAACGGACTCATCGGCTGTTTTTCCGCGGACAACCAATACCTGCTGGCGACAGCGTGGGACCAGACGCAGCATTTGTTTCAAGGCGTGATCGTCTGCATCCATTCCGATCCGCACGTCGGCGGCTTGCAAGCGCATGAAACCAAAAAACTGCGCGGCAAAATTTACCTCATGAAGAACGACCCGGCAAAATTGTTGAAACAATATCAACGGGATTTTCCGAATCAGAAATAGTTGATCTGCCAGTCGTTCGTCGTTTCGCGCTTGATGGCTTGGCTGAGGTTCGTCGTCCACAACCAGTGCAAGCTGCTCTTGAAAACAAGAATTGGCGAGGCATACTCGCCAGCGGTGATGAACGCATGGAAAAACGCATCAGTTTCCGCGAAATGCTTCCACACCGGGCCGGCCCAACCGTGGCGGTCCACAACTCAAACACAAGTTCTACACCACGTTGTCAGCCGTCGTTGCCACGGTGAACACCCGGCGCAGTGTGGAAACCAACCGCCGCACCTTTGCAACAGCATTGCAGCTGCTCCGCACTGCCCCCGCAGCTTCTTTGGAAAGCGGGAGTGGAACATGAATTTCCTCGTCTCACGTTGCCATCACTGGCTGCTGGACTTCGTTTCCAATGCGCACGAATTGCCACACGGCGGACGATGATTCTCCCTCTCCTGGGGGAGAGGGACGGGGTGAGGGCGGACGTCCGTCAAATTGGCTTCTGCGAAGGCGGAAACGATTGGGTCGTTTTTTGGCTCGCCCTCACCTTGATCCTCTCCCCCCAAGGAGAGGAAAAAGCTTTTGCCCGGGTGATTGATAAGTCTTGCGTCCGTCTCGCGTTGGCCAGTTGCTGGACTTCGTTTCCATGGCCCACAAATTCACGCGCGTTGGCAGCGCCTTTCTCCTCACGTGCGAGGGTCAGTTGAAAGAGTTCATCCGCAGTCACGTCCGCCGTCTGCCTTCCAAGGGCAAGACCATCCTGTAAACCAACCAACGTCGCCCTCGGGCGACCAACGAGCCGGTCATATCTATTGTCGCCACAATCCCCAACACGCAACACCAGCCGTGGCATGTTGCGATCAGGGAATGTTCCCCATGCGTGCTCTTTTGCCCGTTTCCGCAGTTCAAAAGCTTCACGCTTGACTGGACTTCATTTTACCGCTGAATTGCGCGCATGATTTCCGCGCGCTGCCTGGCTTTTGTTTTCATTTCTGCAGTTGTTCTTTCTGCTGCTGGTGGCCGTGCCGAAGATTGGGCGCAATGGCGTGGGCCGGAGCGAACGGGGCACGTTCCGGAAAGCTGGCCGGTTCCGGCCAAACTGCCCGCCGTGCCAGGGGTTGTCTGGCGCATCAAAACCGGTGAGAGCTTTGCATCGCCCGTTGTTTCCGCCGGCAAGGTGTTTTATTCCGATAATGTCGGCGGCAAGGAAACACTTCATGCCATTGACGCCGCGAATGCGAAAGAACTTTGGAGCGCCGCGATTGATGACGTCCACCAGGACACCCAGGGCCCGCCCGCGCCGCGCTGCACGCCGCTGGCGGACGGCGACCGCGTTTATGCGCAATCGTGCCGGGGCGAATTGCAATGCTTGAACGTGGCTGATGGCAAACTCATCTGGCGCGTCAATTATCCGAACGACCTCGGCGCGGTCTTTATCGGCGAAAAAGGAAAGGCTCCCGGCGCCGCGCGCCACGGCAACAACGCTTCGCCGGTGATCGATGGCGACCATCTCATTGCCTGCGCGGGCGGCACGAATGGCGCAAGCGTGGTGTGCTTCGACAAACGAACCGGCAAAGTGATCTGGAAATCGCAAAATGACCAGGCCGGTTACGCGGCGCCGATGATTGCGACCATCGCCGGCGTCAAACAGATCGTTTGCTTTACCGTCGAAGGCGTGNNCGTGATGAGTGTGGGCGCGAACGACGGCCGATTCCTGTGGCGCGTCCCGGTAAAAACCGCTTTTGCCCGCCACGCCACGACGCCAGTCATCGTTGACGACATGGTGGTCGTCGCGTCGCACCAAGCTGGCTTGATCGGCATCAAGATTTCCCGGAATGGCGACGGCTTGAGCGCGGAACAGGTTTGGGTGAACAAGGAGGAGGCGATGAATTTTGCGTCGCCCGTCGCGGTGGGAAAATATCTTTACGGCCTCGGTCCGGCCAAAAACCTTTTTTGCGTCGAGATACCGACCGGCAAACTGATGTGGTCGAAAGAAGGTTATTTCTCCACCCCGGCGGACAAGGCGCACGCCGCTTTTCTCGTCATGGGGAAAAATGTTCTGGTATCAACGGACGGTGGGGAACTGGTGCTGATCGCCGCGGACCCGATGGAATGCCGGGAGATCAGCCGCGTGCAGGTTTGCGGTTTGAATTGGTGCAATCCGGCTTATG
>PLJQ01000213.1:6975-8083 GCA_003140275.1 Limisphaerales bacterium | reverse complement strand
CCCGCTTCCGCGCGTTCTTGTTGCGCCAGTGCCGGTGAATGGCCGCCGCCACTTTATCGAGCCATTCCGGGCTGGCAAATTTCTCCGCGAGCGCGTCGCGCGAAAAATGCTTTACGCAATAACGCCCTGGATGGCCGAGCGGCTTGAGCAGGCCCGACCGCACCAGTGGCGGGATGGTGTGCGTGGCAAGGCCGTCTTGGGGTCCTTGGTTTCGAGCGATTGCTGTTTGCCGATCCGGGAATCTTGCAAATGGAAAGTGTCCCGGCGTCGGTAGATGTAGAACCGTTGCTTCATAGGTTGATGATGCAAACGGAACGAGTCACACCGTTAGCGTGTAGCAGTCGCCTTGTGCCGAATCGTGCCGGAGTTCTGGCGGGATGGTGTCAACCCCGCAATTCTTCTGGCAATTGGCGCTTTTTTGCGCCCGCCTTGGGATACCGTTGTTGACGATTTCTTCAATATGAGGGGACCGTGGTGGCCGCTCCTGGCGTTCCTGGATATTGAGAGAGTGTAAACTAGCCCCAGGATATTCAACTCTCAGCATCCGCAGCATGACAACGAAACTGAGCAGCACAGGCCAGGGCTGTCAATCAGTTGCCGCGCTATAGATTGACCCCTCCCACGCGATTCATCCTCTTAAAACTGTTCCTTCGGCGAAAGAAAAGTCCAAAGTGGAGGAAACAGGCGCGGCGCTCCCGAAACGCAAAAGGACTTGTAAATACTAAGAACCGCCCCATGTATGCTTGGGGTGCGTTGGCGAGCAGAGGCTTCACGCCTCAAAATAACCGAGCGGATTGCGCAGTCAGAGCGGACACCAGAACGGACACCAAAAGAGTTAAAACGGGTATAGTTGGGTTAAGCTGATTTATGTTGAGTAGCCAACGAAATCAGGCATATTTGAGGTGCAACGGCGGGAAATTTAGGCCGATTCCCACTCCCGCCTCCATAGTACTGAAAGTGTACTGACGAATAGTGCCGGAGTACGCGCGAGTAGTTCCGAACCGGCTCTGATTCTGCTTCGGTCCACGCTCTGCGCAACTTTCCGTATATCCCTTGATAGTGAACAAGGTTCAGCGCTTATTCTAACTTGCTTTCAAGATGAGTCTAA
>PLJQ01000213.1:0-6952 GCA_003140275.1 Limisphaerales bacterium | reverse complement strand
GCACGTATAAACGATGTGGCAGTACTCGAATCCTGAACTTAATCGCGAAACCCAACCATAAACTTTCGACGAATCATCTTATTTTCCAGCTTGACTCTGCTTCGGCGCGGTAATAGCATGCTAATTCTAGCAACAGTCAGCGCGATGGGAGAATGGGCGCGTACTCTTTACGAACAGTTAACCATTAAACCCGTGCAGTTCGAACGACGCCGCAAAGACGCCTTGCTCCAAACTGCATTTTTTCCACATCGTCGCTTCCGGCGGTTTCATTTCACAGATCGCTCCGCGCAGGACGATTCTTTGTGCCAGCATTCGAGCACACTAAAACGGGAATGGGAACAACGATGAAATCGCAACTGGAACTGGTCACGACGCGAACGGACAACGACCAGTTGACCGTCGGGTTGGAGGAAAAGAGCCTCCAATCCACTTGCCAAACCGCAGAGTTGCGCGCGGTCGTGGAACGCAGCCGCTCATTGCCAGCGATCGTTGAGTCTTCGAACGACGCCATTGTAAGCAAGACCGTGAACGGCACCATTCTGAATTGGAACAAGGGCGCCGAGGCGCTTTACGGCTACCGCGCCGATGAAGTCATCGGCAAACCGATTTCGATTCTTTGTCCCTCGGAATGCCTGGAAGAATTAAAGCAGATATTGGAAAGGCTCCGACGTGATGAACGCTTGGAACCATTTGAAACGATTCGGTTGCGCAAAGACGGGAAAAGAATCCATGTTTTCCTGACCGTTTCTCCGGTGCGGGATACCGCAGGTAATGTGACTGGTGCGTTAACGAATGCCCGCGATATCACCGAGCGCAAGCGGGTCGAGGAGGCACTGAGCCACAGGNNCAAGCGGGTCGAGGCTTCGCTCCGGGAAAGCGAAGCCGTCTTTCGCGGTCTAAGCGATTGTTCGCCCTTGGGGATACTGCTGTTGAATGACCAGGGACAATGCACCTACGCCAACCCGCGGGCAAGGGTCATGTTCGACGTCAAAGCCACTGAGTTCATGGGTGCGGGTTGGACATTACACGTGAATCCGGCCGAGCGCCAGCGCCTTATTGATGAACTGGTTGTCGCCATGCATGAACGTGCCGAATACTCCACGGAGTTTTCTTTGCTGACCTCAGGGGGAACCATTCGTTGGGTTTGTATGAGGACCGCCGCGATGCGGGACCCCATCGGCGAATCCTTGGGCCACGTGGCCACGGTCGAGGACATAACCGAACACCGAAACGCGGAAGCGGCGTTGCTCGATCTTTACTACCGGCTGCTCGATGCGCAGGACGAGGAACGCCGCCGCATCGCCCGCGAGTTGCACGATTCCACTGCCCAGAAACTGGCATCCTTGATGATGAATCTGGGAAAACTCCATGACGAACTGGTTGGTAAGTCGGCGCAGGCCCGCAAAGTCCTCCGGGACAGCCTTGCCTTGGTCGAGGGCTGCTCCGTCGAAATCCGAACCCTGTCCTACCTGCTGCACCCGCCGCTACTGGAGGAACTCGGACTGGCGGTCGCATTGCGTTCGTACGTCGAAGGCTTCAAGAATCGGAGCGGCATACGGGTGAAGCTGATCCTTCCGCGCGGCTTGAAACGCCTCCCGGCTCAATTGGAACTGGCGCTGTTCCGCGTGATCCAGGAAAGTCTGGGCAACATTCATCGGCATTCAGGGAGCAAGACCGCGTCCATTCGGCTACAGCGCAACCCAAATCGCGTTGTGCTGGAAGTGAAGGACAAAGGCTGCGGCCTGCCGTCTCGACAACCAAACGCGTCCAAAGAAAAACCGAAAACCGCGGGAGTGGGAATTGCCGGCATGACGGAACGCCTCCGCCGACTGGCCGGTCAACTGGAAATTCTTTCCGGCGAACGAGGCACGACGGTGCGGGCAACCGTTCCCCTGAAACAAACGAAGAAATGAAGGCGAATCCATCCATGATTTACGAACCGGGATTTGCGAAGACCGGGCTTGGCGCGGCACGGCGGTTTGGTCGCGGCGCGCTTCACGCCGCGCTCCGTACCGCCGCCCGCTCCGGGTCTTTACATGAATCGATAATTTTGAAGTTCAGAATTTCTGCTTGTGTCGGCCCGAAGCATTTGGGCAGGATCGCGCACACCGCGAGCGTTGAATATGAGCCATGATTCCACCCCGCTGCGTATTCTGATCGCCGACGATCACGACATCGTGCGGGAGGGGTTGCGCACGCTGCTCGTCGCGCGACGCGGCTGGCAGGTTTGCGGCGAAGCCACCAATGGCCGTGACGTCGTCGCCCTGGCCCGCCAACTTAAGCCGCACGTCGTTGCCCTCGACTTCAGCATGCCGGAACTCAACGGTATTGAAGCCGCCCGGCAGATTCGCAAAGCGCTGCCTAAGACCGAAACCTTGGTGCTCACCATGCACGAGTCCGAGCAACTGGCCCAGGAGGCGTTCGCGGTCGGCGTGCGCGCCGTTCTTTTGAAGACCGAGGTCCGGCGGTTTTTGGTTTCGGCAATCGAAGCTCTCTCTCAGCACAAGCCGTTCTTCACTCCGCAAATCACCGAGTGGGTCGTGCAAGGCCGTCTCCATCCGGGAACATCTTCCGCCAGGACCAGGCCGATTCGTGGTGCGCTGACGCCGCGCGAGCGGGAGATTGTTCAACTGGTGGCCGAAGGCAGGAGCAACAAGGAAATCGCCTCACTGCTGGGTCGCAGCGCCAAGACGGTGGAGACCCACCGCGCCAATCTTATGAACAAACTGCATCTTCAGTCGGTCAGTGAACTGGTGCGCTACGCCATCCGCATGAAGCTGATCGAAGTTTGACCGGCCGTTGACCAGGGCACCGACGCCACTCCCGAATGCCTGGCAGGATATATTTCAAGCTGTGAATCACCAGGGGTGCGCTTCCGGTCGCAGACTTGCGCTCCGGATCACGCCTCGGTGAGGCGCAGCAGTCCCGACGTTCAGTACGGTTCGAAGATTTTTCCGGCAATCGGAATACCTCAGGGTTTTCCCCTAGGTATTCAATTGCTGGATAATCAGAATCCTCCCGATACCTTTCCAGTTCTGCGCGCGTAGGCTGTGCGTGTGAGCATGCGTCAGTTGAAAAAAGATCGGCGCGTCCGCGACCAGGCCGGCAAAAGTATCCGGACGTTGATCGTGGACGACTCCGCGCAATTTCGTGAAACGGTCTCGATGTTTCTGGCGTCGCTGCCCGGACTCGAACCACCCGTCGAGGCGGCCAACGGCCAGGAAGCGGTCCGACTGGCCACCCGTCGCCCGCCCGATCTCGTGCTGCTGGACCTGCAAATGCCCGGCCTCCACGGCCTGGACGTCATGGATCGCGTCCGCCTGGGCAGTTCCGCGACGCGCGTCGTCATCCTGACGATGCACGACAGCGACACCATCCGTCACCTTTGCCTGGAACGCGGGGCCGATGGCTTCGTTTCCAAAAATTGCCTGCGCAAGGAATTGCCGGCCGTGATTCGCCGTTTGTTCCGTAACGGAACTTCGAAGCGTTGATGGCGGCGGCCTGAGACCAGTCACAATGAAATTTTTAGCCAAAAAATCAAACCTGATATGAACTTGAATGGCGCAACAAAAACACATGCGGCTTCGCCTTTGCCGACGGAACCGGCTGANNGACGGCATCCTGATTCTGGACGTTGGCACGGGACGCATCAGCGATGTGAACCCTTTCCTGATTGCACTGCTGGGTTTTTCTCACCGCGAAATGATCGGCAAAACCATCGGGGAGCTTAGTCCGTTCAAGGACATGGAGTCGAACAAAGCCATGCTCGAACGATTGCAAAAGGATGGGTATGTTCGCTATGCAGATCTGCCGCTGGAAACGAAAGCGGGGCGCAAGATTGCCGTGGAGTTTGTCAGCAACGTGTATCAAGCGGGTGACCGCAACGTGATCCAATGCAACGTCCGCGAGATCACGGAGCGCAAGCGAACCGAAGACCAACTAAAAGCCTCATTCCAAGAAATCGGCGACCTGAAAGCCGCGCTTGACGAACATGCCATCGTCGCCATCACCGATCCGCAGGGAAAAATCACCTACGTCAACGACAAGTTCTGCGCCATCTCCAAATACTCCCGTGAAGAGTTGTTGGGGCAGGATCATCGCATCATCAATTCCGGCCATCATCCCACAGAATTCATCCGTGATTTATGGATGACAATTGGGAAGGGCAAAGTGTGGAAGGGTGAAATCAAAAACAAAGCCAAGGACGGCTCCTTTTACTGGGTGGACACCACCATCGTTCCGTTCCTTAACGAAGGCAGCAAACCCCGCAAGTATGTGGCCATTCGCTCCGACATTACTGATCGCAAAACGGCGGAAGAGGCGCTACGCAAGAGCGAGGTTCAGCTTCAGACGATTCTGGAAAACCTCGGCGAGGGCGTGGCGGTTTCCAACCTCAGTGGCCAGTTGCTGCACTTCAACCGTGCCGCGCTGGACCAGCACGGCTTTGCCAGCCTGGACGAATGCCGACGCCGCCTGACCGATTATGCTGAAACGTTCGAACTCGCTGGCATGGACGGCAAGGTCTGGCCGGTGGACCAATGGCCGCTCGCCCGTGTCCTGCGCGGCGAGAAGCTTCGCAACTTGGAGGTGCGCATCCGCCGCTTCCAGACTGACTGGCGCAGGATCTTCAGTTACGGCGGCACGCTCGTCCACTCCGCCGACGGTCAGCCACTGATGGCGGTGGTCACTATCAACGACATTACCGAGCGCAAGCGAGCCACAGAGGAGATCCGCCAGCTCAATACTGAACTGGAGCAGCGCGTCGTCGAGCGCACCGCGCAACTCGAAGCCGCCAACCAGGAACTCAAGGCGTTCAGTTATTCCGTCTCCCACGATTTGCGCGCGCCGCTGCGCCATGTGATGGGTTTCGTGGAGCTGCTGCAAAAAGACGCCGGGCCATCGCTTTCAGAAAAAAGTCGCCGACATCTGACAACGATTTCCCAGGCGGGAAAACGGATGGGAGATTTGATTGATGACCTGCTGGCCTTCGCGCAGGTCGGCCGTTCGGAAATGCAAAAGACGGAGCTCGATCTCGACCAGTTGGTCCGGAAGACATTGGGCGATTTTCGGGCGGAGACCCAAGCGCGGAATATCGTGTGGAACATCCACCCACTGCCACCCGTGCGGGCCGACCGTGCTTTGCTGCGCATGGTGCTGGTCAATCTGATTTCCAATGCGGTGAAGTTCACCGGCGCTCGCGCCGAGGCCAGAATCGAAATCGGTTGCGCTGCGAACGGAAACAGCGAAACCGTGATCTACATTCGCGACAACGGCGCCGGTTTCGATCCAAAATATACCGGGAAACTTTTCGGCGTGTTTCAACGCCTGCACAGCCAGGCCGAGTTCGAGGGCACGGGCATTGGCCTGGCCAATGTCCAGCGCATCATTCACCGGCACGGCGGTCGAACGTGGGCGGAAGGCGTGGTGGACGGCGGCGCGACGTTTTACTTCTCAATCCCGAAACCAATGGAGGCATAAATGAAAAACGAAATACAAAAAATTCTGCTGGCCGAAAATGATCCGCGGGACGTGGAACTGACGCTGGCGGCGCTGGAGGAACACAATCTGGCCAACAAGGTCCTGGTCGTCCGCGACGGCGAGCAGGCGTTGGATTATCTTTACCGCCGGGGAGAATTCAAAACCCGCGCGGCCGGCAATCCCGTCGTGGTGCTGCTTGATCTCAAGATGCCCAAGGTAGATGGATTGGAAGTGCTGAAGACGATAAAGGCGGACGAGCAGTTGAAGACAATTCCCATCGTGGTGCTTACCTCTTCGCGCGAAACGCCGGACCTGGTCGAGTGTTACCAACACGGAGTCAACGCCTACGTGGTGAAGCCCGTGGATTTTTCCGAGTTCATGAAGGCGGTCAAGCAGCTCGGCATTTTTTGGGCCGCCATCAATGAGCCGCCGCCACCTGCCGGGAGGGAAGCGACTGGAGTTCATGGCGGCAAAGCAGCTTCGCCCGGAAAGGAAGCGGATAAATGAAATCTCCGCTCCACATCCTGCATCTGGAGGATGATCCCAACGATGCCGCGCTCGTGCAATCCACCCTGGAATCCGAGGGCATTGCTTGCGCGACCACCTGCGTGCAAACCCACGATGATTTTGTAGCGGCGCTCGAACACGGCGGCATTGANNGCGCGACGGATTATGTCCTGAAGCTACGTCTCTCACGGCTCGTCCCGGCGGTGCGGCGCGCCATGCAGGAAGTCGAAGAACGGGTCGAACGCCGGCGGCTGGAGGCGCAGTTCATCGAAGCGCAAAAAATGGAAGTGATCGGCCAGCTCGTCGGCGGCGTGGCCCATGACTTTAACAACATCCTCGCCGTCATCATGGGTTACAGCGATCAGATGCTGCAGGAACTTGGCCCCGAGGATCGCCTGCGCAAACCTGCCGAGGAGATCCTGCACGCGTCCGAGCGGGCCGTTGGGTTGACGCGGCAACTGCTCCTCTTCAGCCGCAGACAAACGGTGCAACTCGTCGTGCTTGACCTCGATGACGTGGTGAAATCCCTGAACGGAATTTTGCGGCGGCTCATTGGCGAGAACATCGAAATGAAAATTGTTCCTGGAAAACACACCCGACGCGTCAAGGCCGACGTCGGCTACGTCGGGCAATTGCTGATGAATCTGGTCATCAATGCCCGCGATGCCATGCCCAATGGCGGCAAACTCTCCATCGCCACCCACAATGTCACGCTCGATGAAAACTACGCACACATGCACGAGGGCGTGACTCCCGGCGACTACATGATGCTCAGTGTCAGTGACACGGGCATCGGCATGACCGACGAAGTCAAAGCGCATTTGTTCGAGGCGTTTTTCACGACGAAGCCCAAGGGCAAAGGCACGGGTTTGGGACTGGCGACCTGCCAGACCATCGTCCAACAATCCGGCGGTCACATCGGCGTTTACAGTGAGGTTGGCAAAGGCACGACCTTCAAGATTTATTT
>PLJQ01000164.1 GCA_003140275.1 Limisphaerales bacterium | reverse complement strand
GGGCCACCGGTTCGAGCCGCGCCAGCGCCTTCATGCGGCTCTGCGCCTGACGCGCCTTCGACGCCTTGTAACGGAACCGGTCGACAAATTCCTGCATGTGCGCGCGCTGCTGCAGTTGGCGCTGGGCCAGCGCGGCCTGCCGCGTCGCGGCTTCGCGCCGGCTGCGCAGAAACTGGTCGAAACCGCCGGAATAGAGCGTCAGCTTGCCGTTATCGAGGTGCAGCGTCGCCGTCGTCGCGGCGTTGAGCAGCTGGCGGTCGTGGCTGACCAGCACAAAGCTGTGCCGGTAGCGCCGCAGATAGCGTTCGAGCCAGAGCGCTGCTTCGAGGTCGAGATGGTTGGTCGGCTCATCGAGCATGAGCAGGTCCGGCTCCAGGACGAGCAATCGCGCCAGGTGGCCGCGCATAACCCAGCCGCCGCTCAGTTCGCGCGCCGGCCGGTCAAAATCCTTTTCGCGGAAGCCGAGGCCGGCGAGGACCTGCTTGGCTTTGGCTTCGAGCCGGTAACCGCCCAGTTCGTTGAAGCGATCATGAACGTCGTCGTGAATTTCCTCCGCGTGCTGCGCCTCGACGGGATGATCCGCCTCCCAGGCCTTGATGATGCGTTGCAGCTTCGTGAACTCCGGCGTGACGGCCGTGGCGAGTTCGATGACGGTTTCGTCGCCGACGGGCGCACTCTCCTGGGGCAGGTAACCGAAGGAAAGGTTTCGCTCCTTCGCGATCTCACCCGTGTCCGCCGATTCCGTGCCGAGAATGATGGAAAAGAGCGTGGTCTTCCCCGCGCCGTTCGGACCCACCAGACCGATGCGATCCTCGCGATTCACCTGCAGCGATGCGTCGGCGAACAATACGCGCTCGCCATACGCCTTGCTTATTTCGGAGAGAGTCAACATGGATTCGTGCAAACCAAGCAGCAACAGGAACTTACTTCATCGCCGCATAGACGCGATGCACGTCATCGTGATCATCGAGGGCATTCAAGAAATCAACGACTTCTTTGCGGGTGGCGGCGGCGAGTTCGGGAAAGGTTTTGGCGAGATAGCGCATCTCGGCCGCGATGATGTTCCAGCCGGCGTTCTTCAAGGCTTTGGAAACGCTATCGAGGTCTTTCATCTCCGTGAGGAAGCGCGCGCCTTTTTGGCCGTCAGCGACTTCCTCGGCTTCGAGCGGTTCAATTTCCTGCGCGCCGGCTTCGATGGCATCGGCCTCGTCGTCGCGGTTGGCGTCGGCGTGCGTGGCTTCGACCACGCCGAGGTGGTTAAAGAAAAAGGCGACGCTGCCGGGTTGGCCGAGCGCACCGGTTTTGAAGATGTTGCGAATCTCCGGCGCCGTGCGGTTGCGATTGTCGGTCAGACACTCGACCACGACGGGCACTTTGTGCGGGGCAAAGCCTTCATAGGTGACCAACTCGAAGACGATCTTATCCTCCGTCAACCCCGCGCCTTTTTTGATGGCGCGTTCGATGGTGTCGCGAGTGACGGAACTCTTGCGGGCCTTCTCGACCGCAGCGGCAAGACGGGCGTTCAATTCGGTGTCGGCGCCACCGAGTTTGGCCGCGACCATGATTTCGCGCACCAATTTGGCGACCATCTGGCCTTTTTTCTGTGCGCTGGCTTCGCGCCCGGCTTGTTTCCATTGAGCACCCATAGATTCCGCCAGTTTGGAAGAGGTATCTCTCCGGTTCAATGCAAATCACGTGGCAAATCACGTGGCGAACTTTCTCGCACGGCAGTTGGCGGGAACACCATGGTTGCGTGGTCAAGACGCCCACTCAAGGCAGGGAAGGTACGCGCTCAGAGCGTGTACGGAAATGCGACGGCGAGCGGATTCTACCGTTTGGTGTCCACGCTAAAGCGTGCGTTGGTAGTGCTTGCCNNAGCGTGCTGAGCAATCCCAGCGGCATCGGCGAGGAACTCTGCGGCTGCTGCGCCTTCACGTCGGATTTTTTCAACGTTTGAATCAACGCATCGGACGGCCCCGTCTGCACGGTCAGACTCTCGGCGTCCTCCTTTACAATCATGCCGAGCACTTCGTCGCCGTTCTTCAGTTCGAACTGGAAGTTCCGGTAGCGGTTGGTGATGACAAGGGACGGTTCGAGTATCTGGCGCAGAACTTCGACGCGGTCATTCTTATACCGTTTGAAAACATCGGTCAGGTCAGGCCCATAATTGACGCCTTCCTGGCCGAGTTTGTGGCACGACGCGCAGGCGAGCTTGGTGAAAAGTTCCTTGCCGCGCGCACCGTTTCGACCTGTGCTTGCCGTGGCAAGGTCGGCTGCCAGGTCGTCGATTTTCCATTCGGTCAGCTTCGGTTGGGCGGCAGCGGCGTGACTGGCCAGATAGGTCTCCACATCTTTTACGACCGCCAGCGTGCCGACCATGCGTCGCCAGTGGCCGGGGAACGTGCAGACATACTGGTAATCGCCCGGCTCGGACGGAGCGGTGAAGCCCAGTTTGATCTGCTGACCGGGATCAACCAGTTTCGTCGCGTGAAGAATTTTTGGCGACGCTGGGATGTAGAGGCGGCCTTGCGTGTCCGGTTCGGGAGGCATTTTTTCCGCGGCGGTACCGACTTCCTCAACCGCCCCGGGCATCGTAACCACGAGGTTGTGCGGCATGGCGTCGTCGTTGATGAGGACGAGCGCCACCGGTTTGCCGGCTTCGACGACGATGAGCGTCTTGTCGTAAAGCATCTGTTCAGGGATCGTGCGGACGACGAAGACGCTGACGCCGAGGCCGCGAAGCGTTTTGCTGACCACGCCGGCCTTCTCGGGCGGAAGCAACGGGGTCAAATCGGTTGCGAATTGAAACGCGCTGACGGCATCTGGCTCCGTCCGCTTATCGACCGGCACATTTTGCAGGTAAGCGACCAGGCTCTCGATCAACGACTCCGCCTGCTCGCGCGGCCAGGATTTTCGAGGCAGTCGCTGAAGGCTGGCGACTGCGGCGCTGCGTTCTGTGCCCGACTTGACGAACGCGGCCAGCGTGTTGAATGTCTCCGCGTCGTGACCCGGCAAGGCGGTGATGGCGGTGATTGCCCCGCGACGAACTTCGGCGGGATCGGCTTGGTGAAGGAGCGGCTCAACTTTCGGATAAAGCGCGGCGCGAAGGTTGGCGTCGCGAATCAAGGGAATGGACAGAAGCAAGTCCGGCAGTTTCGTTGGGCTGGCTTTCGCCGGTTGCCAGGCTTTGTCGGCGGAGCCGTCCGCAGTGACCAGCGAGGCATAACCGATCTGGCGGGTAAGCGGTAATTGCGTTTCGGTTGCCAGCTTTTCCAGATCAGTGCGCTTGGCAGCGAGTTCGGCGGGTTTGTTTTGAAGTAACAACGTGGCGAGGTCGCGCAACACCGGTTCTGATTCTTCGCCCTTCTTGTCCAACTCTGCGATGCCACGAATCAACTCGGTCAGCGTGTCGGTGTTGCGGACTTTGACTAACCCATCCAATGCTTCGACGCGATACTTCCGTTCAAGTCCTTTGCTTTGCAGCAGTGCCACGTAAACAAATTCACTGCGCGGCGCTTCGATTAGATCCTTATTCGAGAGGCGACCAAGAACATACGCCGCCGCCGCCGGGCTTTTCGGTAAAAAGAGTGTCTTCTTGGTTGGTTCTTCGGTGGCCCGCAAGCGTGCCAAGATAGCGATCATCAGCAAAGTGAGGACAAGAACACGCATGAAATTCATGTCAATGAAGGAGATTTTGGACGAGCAGATTGCGATGAAGCGTGACTAAATCTTGAGTGAAGAATCCTTGAGAAATTCTAACTGCTTGCCCGTCTCCTTAATATCGAGAGCCTTTCCATACGCCCGCGACATCAATCCCGGTGCATCATCATGGTCTGATGCGTGAATCATGTAATACATAACTCTGCCGCCTTCGTCTTTTTTCTCGTAAATAGGAAACGCATAAGCGTGTTTGTATTTCAATTCGGATTTGAATCGATCACAGACGTATTGGCCACGGACGGCTCCTTGTTTTTTCATCAGTTCTGGCCAACCTGAATTACCCCACCATTTTTGGAGTTTTTTCTCTTTGCCAATCTTCAATGCTGCAACGCTTCGATTAATCCAGCCTTCGGGGAAGAAATAGAAAAGCTCAATTTTGTTTCCCCCTTTCTTGTGGGTCGCAACGGCCATGACGGATGCCCAATCACATTCAAATGTTCTTTGATCAAGCAGGCAGAATGTGGCTTCTTTATCTCGTATGGGATTTTCTGCAAGCATCTGATTGATCTTTTGATTGCAGTCCCCATGATAAATCTCAATTCTTCGCTTTGGCTCTCTCTTCTGCTTATTGGGAGGCGGCTGACTGGCACGCATCTTCCGGATATGCTCTACCTGTGATTCTTTGAGTTCAAAAAGGAAGAAGTTTTTTAACCAGCGTGGAACACTTTCCATCACGAGTTTCGCAGACCACATTTCATGTTTGTCGGTTTCCTGCGGCCCCGCGAAAGCATCAATATAAGTTCCGTGATATGTGATTTGAACAAAGTAGAAAAGGTAACGTTCAATGAGTTTAGCCTTACATCCGGTCCAAATTGGATTTCGTTCCTTGAATTTCTTTTCCGCGACCTTCAAGTCTGCTGGCGGAAGTTCAAATAAAAATTTCTCGTCACTCACGCAGTTGCCGGAAGTTCGTCCCATATTGCCCCATCCAAGCGGCGACCGGAAATCTTTTTCCCCTTTGCTTCCATGAAAATTTCCATACCCATTACTTCATCCCAAAATTTATGAATCGTGGATTTCTCGTTTCGAGGCGCCGCTACTGGGGTCCAATGTCCCCATTGCTTGAAATGAAATGGGATTCCCGATTGTTGACATTCGTCACGCAATTTTCTTGCCCATCCTGGCAGCATTGCGCGCGCATTTGTGCCGCTTTCGCCACCAGCGATGACCCAGTCAATCCCATGTAATTTCTTTGGCCGATGACGAGTCCAGGCACTTAAATCAACCCGGCCGAGAAGTGGTTCGCAAGAAAGGAAGCGATGCTTTGCCGGAAACTGAAGTAAAATTGGCAGCCGATCGTCTGCACGTTTTTGATCCTCAACCGTTGTGCCGAGCCAAACATTGTTGGGCCAGTCCTTCGTCCATGGAACTTTCTTCCCGATGTTTTGTGGTCGTTTTGTTAGCAGAAGCCAGTCAAGCGAGGGAGTTTCATCAATCAGTCCCCACAGTTTCTCTCGCCATTCGTCAAGGTCGCTCCTTAGTTCAAAAACGTCCGCCATGGATGCGCAGAACACGCGCTTACGACATTTTCCAGACTCAGCATCCGCGTTCCATTTCAGGGGTTCATTCCAATGTTTTCCCGTGAAAAAGCGGCGGTCTTGTTTTGCACCCCAAACTTTCTCGCCAACACGCTTCGCCCAAGCTTCGGCGTAACAGTTCTCGCAACCGGGCGACACATGCGCGCAGCCCCACCACGGATTGAACGTGTGGTCGGTCCATTCAATTGAAGAGTTTTTACCCATTGCTCAAAGCGAAGGATTGCATCTCCATTGCAAAATCAGAAGTTTTTTTAGCGCCAAATTCACAGTCGAATTATTGCATTGACACCCTCTCGCTACGGAGAAAGAAAACCGTTCTCCGTCTCACTGAAATTCGTGCGACTGGATTTGCCGGCCAGTCGTTTGCAAAAACGATGACGGGCTGTGACTACTTCGTATATTTGTCCAGCGCCTTCATGGTCTCGTCGAGGCAATACTTGATGTAGTAATCCGGCTTGTTTGGATCGGCTTCCTTGTCGAGCACGGTCAGCGCAACTTCCGCTGCCTTGGCGGTCTTGAAGAAGCTGCACGCGCGCACGGCTTCGAGGCGGACGCGCGGGCTTTCGTCCTTGGCCTGGACTTCGAGCAACGCGAGCGGCTCGTGTACGCGGTCACGCCAGTAACAGAGCACGCGCGTCGCGGCGGCGCGAGCGTGATAGTCGGGTGAGCGGAGCATCCGCTTGAGTAATTCTTCGTTCATAACGTTGTGCCATTGGTGTACCCAGAGCGCCTCGGTCAGGTGGTGTTCGTACGTCTTGTCCTTCTTGTCGAGTTTTGCGGTCCATTTATTTAGCGCGGCAATGACTTTGGTGCTGTCGTGTTTACCCAGCTCGATTTTCGCGCGCGTGCGCACGTCGTTTTCCGGCTCCTTGAGGAGGTCGAGCAGTTTCTCGATGGGTTGACCGTCAATCTTCGCCGGCTTGAGCAACGGGCGGCCCTCGTAGGTCATGCGGTAGATGCGGCCGTGGGATTTGTCGCGGTGCGGATCGCGGATGTGGTGTTGCATGTGGCCGATCAACTCCTTCGCCCAGTCGCAGAAGTAAATCGAGCCGTCTGGCGCGACGCTGACCGCGGAGGGACGGAAGTTGGGGATTTTGTCGTTGTCGCCTTTGACCAGGTCTTCGATCGTCTCACCCTTGAGACCCGAGCCATCCTCGGTCACCTTGACGCGGAAAATTCCCTGGAAGCCAATGACGTTGCAGTTCAGGAAATTTCCCTGAAACTCCTCCGGGAAATGCCGACTGGAAATGATGGTGGTACCGGCGCACGGCCGCGACGGCCGCTTCCAGAACTCCTGGAGGCCTTTGTGCTTTGCCGGGTAGTCGAGGTGGCCGCTGAAGGCGGGGGCGAAGTAGTTCGCGTTGCCGGTCGCGTCGGTGATGATGTCGTTGCCCCAATAGTCAAACACGCGTCCGTGCGGATTGGCGAAACCGTAGGGAACATAACGTTCGAACTTGTAGGTGCGCGGCTCGAATCGGTAAATGGCAGCGTCGTCGTTACGAATCGGTCCAATCGCGGTCTCCACCTGGGTGCGATGGAAGACGCCGTCGCTCAGATACGTCGCGCCGCCGGGGTCAAGCACCATGGAGTTGGCTGTGTGATGCGAATCGGCGGAGTCCATGCCCATCAGCACGCGCTCTTTCCAGTCGGCCTTGCCATCGCCGTTCGTGTCGCGCACGAACCAAAGGTCGGGCGCTTGCATGACGAGCACACCATCTTTGTAAAACTGGAAACCGGTTGGACAGTTCAGGTTGTCGAGGTAAGTCGTAACCTTGTCCGCCCTGCCGTCGCCGTTCTTGTCCTCGAAGACGAGCAGCTTGTCGCCCACCGTGCTCGTCGGCGTGCGTTCCGGGTAGCTCGGCCAGGCGGCGACCCAGAGGCGGCCCTTCGTGTCGAATGCCATTTGCACCGGACTGACAAGCTCGGGGAATTTTTCTTCGCTGGCGAAAAGAGTCACCTTGCAACCTTTCGGCACGGTCATGTGCTTGATGGCCTCTTCGCCGCTCAAAAACGGCGCGATGTCGGGCTTGTTCGATTGAAGTTTCTTTACGGGCGGCAGATTCGAGTCGTCCACCCTGAGATCGCCGCCTTTGGCCACGGCCCAGACGCGCAGGTCACGGTGGGCTGTTTTCACGTCACGCTGCGTCATTTCGTCCTGCATCACATCGAAGTTAGTGATTTTTGGCGAGTCTTTGCCTGCCACCGGGAATTCCAGCTTGGAACGGCCGCCATAGACGTTGTAACCATCCACCGTGCGGTAGCGGGCGTGCCATTCGGCATTCTTCTCGTTGATCGCGGCACGGAGTTTTTCGAGATTACCCGTCGGCGGCTTCTCGTTGAAGAGCGCGTGGAAAATTTCCGGCGCCAGCGCCTTGTTGCCAGCTTCGGTAAGATGAAGCGTGTTGAAGGTGAGCGCCTGCCCCGGTTTAGCCGCTTGCGCGTAGAGCTGCTGCGACACGCTAAAGAGGTCCACAAACGGCACGTCGTTGGCCTTGGCAACCTCGGACATGGCCACGGTGTATTTCTTTAAGTTGGTGTTGTTTGCGGTCGGGTCGGGCAGGTTCGGGTCGTTAAGCTTTTCGTTGGCGATCGGTGAAAAAAGAACGATGCGCGGCGACCCTTTGCCACTGTAGTTCTTCGCCTTGGTGTCCTGGAGGGATTTTTCGAGGTCGTGCTTGAATTTGTCCAGGCCCGCTTCGCCTTTGAAGGATTCATTGAAGCCGAAGAAGGCGAAGATCACGTCCGCCTTGGTCTTGGTCAGCCAATCGTCCGGCGAGCCGAAGTTCTCCGAGCGATGACGGAAGGCGACTTCATCCCCCGCCACGGCGAGATTGCGAAAGACGAGATCATGCTTGGGAAATTTTGCGACGATGAGCGTCTCCAGCCAGCCGTCATGCTGCATCCGGTCTGCCAGCGTGTTGCCGATGATGCAAATGTGGTCACCCTGCTTGAGTTCGAGCGGTGCGGCGGATGACCGAACCGGCATGAACGAGGCTAGGGACAACACAAGGCAAGGCAATAGGGCAAATGATTTCATAAAGGGTGGAAGCATTGTCCAAAATGCCGGCCTTGAATAGAAATTTTTTGCGCGGTTCGGGGTTGCCTGGTGCGAAGGCGATCGCTCATTTACTTCTCCGCGATGCAATAGAGATACTGCTGGCCACGGACGAAGAGTTCCTTCCCGACGAGCGCCAATGACGCATCGGTCTTGTCGTCGAGCTTGTTGGTGACAAGGACTTCGAGTTTCGGGCCTTTCTTCAACACGAGGCAGGTGCCTTCGCGACCGAGCACGTACACGCAGTCCTTCGCCGCCACCGGTGAAGCGTAGATGCCGAAGACGCCTTCCAGTC
The DNA here is from genome assembly GCA_003140275.1 of Limisphaerales bacterium. Lineage (GTDB taxonomy): Bacteria > Verrucomicrobiota > Verrucomicrobiia > Limisphaerales > PALSA-1396 > PALSA-1396. Next base: position 12,497 of record PLJQ01000164.1, on the reverse strand, counting down.
GCTCGCCTTCAAAGTTGGCGTTGCCCGTCTTCGCGTCGAAGCAGGAGAGTTTGGCGTCGTTGTTCGCCACGAAGTATAGCAAACCGTCCACCAGCAAAGGCGACGGCACGTAGGGTGTGTTTCCGTTGTGACTCCAGCGAATGGCATCGGTGCCGGCAATGTCACCGGTGCGGTCGAGTCGGAAGGCGAACAGCGCGCTGCCGCGAAAGCCGCTGGTCACATAAACGGTGTCGGCGTCGGCGACCGGACTCGGAATCGCGTTGATGGTCTGGCCGCCGCATTCCCAAAGTTGCTTGCCGGTGGCCAGGTCGTAACTACGCACTTTGCCGGTGGCATTGACGACAACCTGCCGCTTGCCATTCTGTTCGACCACCAATGGCGTTGACCAGCCGGTCGATTCGTCGCGCGGCGTGCGCCAAAGTTCCTTGCCGGTGCGTTTGTCGAGCGCCGTTATGAAATCCTCACCTTCATGATCCCAGTTGACAATGACCCTGTCGCCGTAAAGCGCGGGCGAAGCGCCTTCGCCGAAACCGTTTTTCGTCCGCATCGGCCCGAAGTCCTTTTGCCATTTCAAATTGCCGTCCATGTCGTAGCAGTGAAGACCCCGCGAGCCGAAAAAGGCGAAAACAAGCTGGCCGTCCGTGACGGGCGAAGCGGAAGCAAATGTATTGTTCTGTTGATGACCTTCATGCGGGACTTCCTCGCGGGCAACTTTTTGCCAGAGTATTTTTCCGGTGTTGCGGTCGAGACAAAGAACCGTGAACTGATACGACGCGGTAGGCTTCTCGGCGCGACCGAAACCGCCTCTGCGGCGCGGCTCCTGGCCGGGATTCGAATTTTCGGCGGCGGATGAAGGCTCGGCAGGTTTCGCATCGGCCTTTTTTTCGCCGGGCACGGCGGTCAAGATGAAAACGCGGTTATCCCATACGATGGGGGTGGAATCACCGGAACCGGGGATTTTCACTTTCCATTTTACGTTCTTGGTTTCGCTCCATTCCAGCGGCGGGTCGGCGTTGGGCGCAACACCGGTCGCGAGCGGTCCGCGCCACTGCGGCCAGAATTGTTTGGCGTCCGATGGTGCATTGGCTGCACGCACAAACTGAGCAAGCAGCAGGACAACGACACTGACCCATAAGGATGTTGATTTCATAAAGGTGAGGACTATTTTCGACACATTTCGGTTACGCGCGTTTTCAATTATGCTTCGGGTTCGAAATTTGGCCAAGTCTGGTTTGCGAGGGTTTTTCTGGCATCTGGCCGCCGGGCTAAAATCAGGTACCGCGTGGAAGTCGTCCCCACCAACTATTTCGTCACTGCATAGTCGCGACGCATGTCGTCGTGGCTTCTCGTCTGGCCGGTTTCCATTGTGCGCCCATAGATTTCTCCCACTGTCGGAAAGCGCTGCGTCCGGTTCAATGCAAATCACGCGGCACGCTTGGGAGGAGTTGGAAAAGTGGTTTCGAATGCTGCTTGCGGATCCGGTTGCGATTCGGTCAAACGGAATATTCCAAGTTTGCGCTTGATTCATGCGCGCCTTGCCACGCGTTCAAGCCGCTGGTAACTATTTCCGATGACAGTTTTCGGGGCATACTTCAACGATATCCAGAAGAGCTTCATCCGTGAGCGCGAGTACCGCATTGAGGATTGCCCGCCATTTTATGTGAACATCTTCGGCAATTGCGGGTGCTTGGATTCATTTCCGTTGGATAAAGCCAAAATCGGTTTTGACACAGGAAAAAACAGGTTGCTGCCTGAGGTTGATTTCGACGCTCCAGCAGTGGATTGAGTTTCGGCTCTTATGTCTGCCCGCAAACCAGCTCTCAGCTTCATCTTCATCACGCTGTTCCTCGATATTTTTGGACTTGGCTTGATTATTCCGATTCTGCCGAAGCTCATTGAACACTTCTCTGGCAGCATTGTCGCGGCGTCGCACATTTACGGATTGCTCGCTTCGGTCTCCGGGCTGATGCAATTCCTCTTCGCGCCGGTGCTGGGCAGCTTATCGGACCGCTTCGGGCGGCGCCCGGTAATTCTCATTTCGCTCCTGGGTTCAGGACTTGATTATCTGCTGCTCGCGTTCGCACCGAATATCGGCTGGTTTTTCGTCGGGCGCATTATTGCGGGCATCACGGGCGCGAACATCACGGCGGCGAATGCTTACATCGCGGACATCAGCCCGCCGGAAAAACGCGCCGCAAACTTTGGGATGGTCGCGGCGGCCTTTGGGCTGGGCTTCATTGCCGGGCCGGCACTCGGCGGCCTGCTTGGCAACATCGGCTTGCGCCTCCCTTTTCTGGTATCGGCGGGATTGACGCTGTTGAACTGGCTTTATGGAATGTTCGTCCTGCCGGAATCATTGCCGCACGAACACCGACGCGCGGTCAGTTGGTCGCGCGCCAATCCAATCGGCTCGCTGGTTGCGCTCAAACGCTTTCCCGTCGTGCTCGGTCTGACGGAAACATTTTTTCTGATCAATTTCGCGCATCAGGTTTTCCCCAAGCACATGGGTGCTTTACACCAGCTACCGTTATCACTGGAGCACAGGCCAAATCGGCGCGTCGTTGGCGCTCGTGGGGTTGATGGCGGCGGCGGTGCAAGGTCTTCTCGCCCGGCGCATCATACCCGCCCTGGGCGAACGACGTTCCATCGTGATCGGATTGTGTAACGCCACGTTTTTCATGTCGCTGTACGGTTTCGCAACACAAGGTTGGATGGTTTACGTGCTGCTCGTCGTAGGCTCGTTCGGCTCCATCGCGATGCCGGCGATTCAGGGACTAATCTCCCGCAGCGTGCCGCCGAACGAACAAGGCGCGGTGCAAGGCTCGCTCTCCAGTCTGAGCAGCGTGGCCGGGATTATCGCGCCGCCGGTAACCACGGGACTGTTCGGTTATTTTGTCAGCCCGCACGCACCCGTGCAGTTGCCAGGTGTGGCGTTTTTTTTCGGCTCGGCGCTGATTTTCTGCGCGTTGTTGCTGGCATTGCGATCGTTCCGCAGGAAGCCACCAAAAGGTCAAAACGTATGAATCAAATGTCCCAAACCGGTTATTTCCCGTTAAACTCACTCAAGGCGTTCGTTCCAAGCGCGCCACATACGCTCCATCCACCCCATCGATGAATGGCAACAATTCCCGCTCGCTCCTTAACTTGAACTCGGCGTGTTCGCTGAGAAATTGCTTTACCACGTTCTGATTTTCCTCCGGCTCCAGGCTGCACGTGCTATAAACCAAGACCCCGCCCGGTCTTAATCGTGGGGCGGCTTGACGGAGCAATTCCAACTGGGCTTTGCGCAGCCGCTCAATTTCTTCGGGCCGGATGCGCCAGCGAAGATCGACCCGCCGCCGCATCACACCGGTGTTCGAGCAAGGCGCATCCACCAAAACGCGGTCGTAAGAAGTTGAAGGTTGGGAGTTGAGGTTCGGGAGCAGAATTGTTTTGACGCACGTCACGCCAAGCCGGGCGCAGTTCTCCTGAATCAGTTTCAGTCGATCCGCCGAGACATCCGCAGCAACAATGTGGCCCTGGTTTTTCATTTGCTGGGCGATGAGAGTCGTTTTGCCGCCGGGAGCGGCGCAGAGGTCCAGTACGGTTTCGCCCGGTTGCGTTTTCAATTCCTGTACCGCCAGCAGCGTGCTGGGGTCCTGAACGTAGAACCATCCTTGCTGAAAACTTGCCAGACTTGCCAATGGCGGATGTGACTCCAACTGGAACACCAGCCCATCGCCCATCCATTCCCAATTACGCACAAGAAATCTGACGCCTTCACTGTTCCATTGAGCGGTGAGTTTGGCGGTGTCGGTTCGCAAGGTGTTAATGCGCGCGAAGGTGGCAGGCGGCGTGTTGTTCCACTCCAACAATTGCGTGGTTCTGGCGCCGCCCCAACGCGCGTGCCACCGCTCGACCAGCCATTCGGGGTGGGAGGAGCCGAGGTGGGGTTGCTTGATTTTTAGCTCCTCCAGCAGTTTCTCCGTTTCCGCCCGTTCCCGCAAGTAACCGCGCAACACGGCATTCACAAAGCCGGATTGCGGTCCGAACCCGAGTCGCCTGGCGATTTCAACGGCCTCATGAACGACTGCGTGATTCGGGATACGGTCGAGCCAGAACATCTGGTAAAGACCGAGGCGCAATAGAATTTGGAGCAGAGGTTTTTGAGTGCGGCCACCGGTTTTGCGGACGATCAGCCAATCGAGCGTGGCCTGCCAGCGCACCAATCCATAAACCAACTCCTGACAAAGTCCGCGATCCGCCGGTGAGAGGGATGCGTCCGCGAGTGCCGTTTCCAGCAGGATTTCCACGTAATCGCGCCCCTCGGCGTGTTGTTTTAGGATTCGGACGGCAATTTCTCTTGGTTTTTCAACGGCCACTGCTTAATAATGAACACCGCTCAATTGGATGCGAGAATTTAAGTTATTTCTATGAAAGAAGAGTTTGAAAAAATGGTCGCCGTCGGCAAGCTCGAACGCCAGCACATTGATCCGCTGGTGCAGCTCACCACGAGCGGATTTTGCACGCATCGTAGCTGGGGGTTTGGAAAGATTACGACGGTGGACACGGTTTTTGCCCGCTTCACGATCGATTTCCAGTCCAAGGCCGGCCACACGATGGATTTGAATTTCGCGGCGGAATCGCTCAAGCCAATCCCCAAAAACCACATCCTCGCGCGGAAGGCTTCGGATCTGGAAGGGCTTCGCCAGACGGCCGCCCTGCATCACCTTGATCTTATCAAGATTGTTCTGGAAAGTTACGGCGGCGAAGCGACGGTGGATCAAATACAACAGGTGCTCGTGCCTGACGTGATCGCCGATGACTGGAAAAAATGGTGGGAAGCCGCCAAACGCGAGCTAAAGAAGGACGGCCATTTCCAAGTGCCGCTCAAAAAGACCGACCCCATCATTTATCAAGCCAAGGAAGTTGCCCTGCAGGATCGTCTGCTCGACGAATTCCGGGCGGTTAAAGGTTTGAAAGCCCGTATCGTCGCCGCCGGTGAATTGCTCAAAAACGCCGCCGATTTAGCCGATAAGCAATCCGCCGCCACGGAAATCATTGCCGCGCTGAATGTCGAAATCGCCACCCATCAGCGCACGCAACCCGCCGTGGCGCTCGAAGCCATTTTCATCCGCGATGATATTCGCGCAGTCGCCGAATTGCCGGCCACGGAAGGAGAGTTAACCGCTGCGGCCATCTGGTCGCAGGACGTCAAGCTGGGTCAGATTCTGGAATTGATGCCGGCGGCGAAACATCGGCGGACTTTGGATTCGTTCAAGGCCACCCACCCGGAGCGTTGGCCGGAGATCGTGCAGAACACACTCAATATGGTTTCGGCGCGCGTTTGCCGCGAGTGCGCGCAACTGTTGATTCACGAAGGCAAAATCGACGTGCTCAAGGACGCCTTGGCGCGATTGATCAGCCAGCATCAGGCCAGCAGCGAATTGTTGCTCTGGCTGGCCAAGGAACGTTCCGACGCCTTTGCCGATATTCTCGGGCCGGAAGTGTTCCGCGCCATGCTGAGCGCCATGGAACGCGACCAGTTCAACGAAAAAAAATCCAACCGCCTGCGTGACTTCATCCTCGACGATCAACAACTGCTCGTGGAGTTGATTGGTTCGGCGGACCTGGAAATCATCAAAGACCTGACCCGCGCGTTGCAACTCTCTCCCTGCTTCGATGACATGGACAAGCGTTCGCTGCTGGCGCGCATCGTGAAGAGTTATCCCGCGGTGCAATCCCTCATCTCTGGCGATCAAACCAAGCAGGAAACCAACCTCATCGTTTCGTGGGAAAGTTTGGAGCGACGCAAAGAGGAATACACCGCGCTGGTGCAAAAGAAAATCCCCGCCAATTCCAAGGAAATTGCCATTGCCCGCAGTTACGGTGACCTGCGCGAGAATCATGAATATAAAGCGGCCAAGGAACAGCAGAAGCTGCTGATGCGCCGCAAAAGCGAGTTGGAAAACGAGCTCGTGCGCGCGCGGGGCACGGATTTTGCCAATGCGAAAACGGATGCCGTCAGTGTTGGCACCGAAGTCAATGTTACCGATCTGATTGCCAATCACTCCGAAACCTTCACCCTCCTGGGCGCGTGGGATTCCGCTCCGGAAAAAGGTGTCATCAGTTACCTCACGCCCGTCGCGCAATCGTTGCTCAACCGCAAAACCGGCGAAGAAGTGGAATTTGAAATGGACGGCGTCAAGAAGCGCTATCGGATCGATGCGATTGCGGCGTACAAGACGGTCTCGGCCGGCTAAACCCGAAGTCGGAAGCTCGAAACCCTGACGAAATTCAAAATCCAAATTCCCGACGCTCATGCCAGTGCAGGGTGCGAACGACGACTTGATCTTCTTCGGATTCCAGGTTTTCGGGCACGTATCGGATTTTGAGCTTTGGATTTCAGATTGTCCGCTACGCCTTCCCACCAAAGCTGATGTAATCGTCGAGATCAAGCAGGTCAAACCAGGTCGCCACATCAACGCGATGTGGACCCGCTTTCTTATGAAGCTTTTGGAAAAACTCCCGCGCATCCAATTCACTGGGAACGCGCGCTTCCTGATGAGCGGACCACGCATCGATTTCCCATGGCGTCGGTCTGGTGCGCGACGTTTTGTTGATCCATTTAAGAATCTCGCCGTCGCCTTTGCCGGAGGCGAGTTGCTTCTTGAGCGCAGCGGCGTTGATGCCGGCAAATTTCATAAGTCGCTGGTCAAGCGGGCAGGCGTAAATGTATTCGCCGTTCTTTCGGGCGAGCGTGGCACGGCCTTTGTCGAGCATGCGCGGTAGCACCCCATATCCGCCAAGGCGGACGCGCGGGCTGCGGGGTGGACGCCCGGTTAGATCAGGAGCATTGATTGCCATGGATAACAAAAAGTTTTGCGAGTTGCGATTCTCAATTTAAGAGATGAGTTGAGGGAAGACGTTTTTAATGAACTCATCTCAACGCCGTCTAATTTGCGGACAGGATCCCGGAATGCAAGAAAAAGAAATGATTGCCACGGCTTGTTGTTCGCCGCCAAAATAGGGGTGTCATTGCATGAGCAACGCCACGTTAAATGAGCCATTGTCCGCCGCAGCGAAGGCGGACAGCCAGCCAACTGCCGACTTTTCACGCCCGGTTGTGAAGCCGAAGAAAAGCGTTTTCAAGTTAGTCGGCGAAGTGCTCGAGCACGGCGGGCCGGGCTACCTGCAATTCGCCATTACAAACATCTGCAACGGCAAGTGCGACTTCTGCGGTTTCGCCGTGGACCGGTTTGATCCCAAGCAGCGACGCAGCGTCACGCTTCAGGAGGCGAAGGATGTCATCGGCATCGCGGTTAGGAATCACATCGGCTATCTGTTGTTTGTGGGCGGGGAGCCGCTTGTGCATCGGGACTTGCGGACAATGACACGCTACGCCGCCGAACGCGGCATTCATCCGATGATTTGCACGAACGGTTCGCTCTGGACGGAGCAGACCATGCGCGACTTGGCGGGCGATGGTTTGAGCAGCGTCATCATGTCCATTGATTCTCATGACGTGACGAAGCACGAGAAGAATCGCGGCTTGCCGGATGTCTGTCGCAAGATCAAACGGGCGAATGAAGTTTTTCACGAACTCGGCATTCAAACCACCGCCAGCGTCACGGCGAGCAAGCTCATTGATGATTACGACAAGTTGCCGGATTTTCTTCAAACGCTGGGCTTCCAGAGTTGCACCTTCAGTTATCCGCTGACGTCGCTGGCATCAAGCTATCTCAGTTTCAGCGATTCAAGCCTGGTCAGCTACAAGACCGGGGAACTGATTCAGGTCTTCGAGAAGATCAAACAGATGAAGGCGCGCAGCGATTTCCCGGTGGTCAATCCCACCGAGTCGCTCAAGGAAATGCAGCGTCACTTGCGAAAAGAACCGGAAAAGTTTGGCTGTCTCGGCGGGCACAAATATTTTTATCTCGATTGGAATCTGAATCTCTATCGCTGCCACTTTTGGGAAACGCCCATGTGCAACATTTACGAGTTCGATGAATCAAAATTGATTCGTGACGGCTGCACCCGTTGCATGATTGATTGCTACCGCGATCCGAGCGTGTTGCAGTTCGTCGCCATCAGCGCCAGCGACGCTTACAACAATCTCAAAAGAGGCAAAATCATCGCCGCCGCCAAAAACATTTTGGACCGGCGCAATCTGACTTCGTTGAAGGCCGTTTGGGACGACCGTAAATGGATCGGCGGGGTATAGGGCTGGAGTTGAACCTTCAGGTTGTTCGACGAAATCGCATTTCGGGCCGACCACGCTAAAGTGTGATCTCCAACCGCCGCCTGGCAGTTCCTCGCTTGTGAACGGAAAGGTTTCGCGTTAATTTCATCGGTATGGGTTTACCCTTGATTGATCGGACATCTGCCTCGCGCCGGTTTCGGCAGGCGGCAGTCCTTTCTTTGACGACGCTAGGTTTCTTATGCGCGTTCGAATCATTCGCTGCGAACGCAGTCGATGTTTCCAAACTACCACCCCCGGCCGAACGGAAGGTTGATTTCGTCAAAGACATTCAGCCGATCCTCGCGAAGAGTTGTTATTCCTGCCACGGACCTGACCGGCAAAAGGCGGAATTGCGTTGGGATGTCAAGGCCATCGCGTTGAAGGGCAGCGAGCATGGCCCCGTGATTGTGCCCGGCAGGAGCGACCAAAGCCGCATGATCCACCTCGTGGCCGGTTTGGAAAAAGATCTGGTCATGCCGCAAAAAGGCGACCGCCTCACTGCCCGGCAAATTGGTTTGCTGCGGGCGTGGATTGATCAAGGCGCAAACTGGCCCGACGGGCTTGAGGCGAAAGGTGCGGACAAGCGCAACCATTGGGCGTTCAAAGCGCCGGTGCGCCCGTCAGTGCCTCCCGTGAACAGCAAGAAATTGGTGCGCAACTCGATCGACAATTTTGTTCTCGCCCGGCTCGAAAAGGAAAAACTCAAGTCGTCGCCGGAAGCGGACCGCGTTACGTTGATTCGCCGTCTGAGCCTCGACCTGACGGGCCTTCCGCCGACGGTCGAGGAGGTGGATCGTTTCGTTTTGGACCGCAGTTCCGACGCGTACGACAAGTTAGTCGAGCGGCTGCTGGCATCGCCGCACTACGGCGAGCACTGGGGCCGCCACTGGTTGGATGCGGCTCGTTATGCCGACACCAACGGCTACGAGAAGGACGTGCCGCGCAGCATCTGGCCCTATCGCGATTGGGTGATCAAAGCTTTCAATCACGACCTGCCCTTCGACCAATTCACCATCGAGCAACTGGCGGGCGACCTCCTGCCGAATCCCACGCTCGATCAACGTGTGGCCACCGGTTTCCTCCGCAACTCCATGCTCAATCAGGAGGGCGGCATCGAACCGGAGCAGTTTCGCGTCGAGGCGATGATCGACCGCATGGATGCGGTGGGCAAAGCGTGGTTGGGACTGACGATTGCATGCGCGCAATGCCACAACCACAAATACGATCCCATCTCGCAGCAGGAGTATTACCAGCTTTATGCTTTCCTGAATAATGATGACGAGCCGTCCTTGGAAGTGCCGACGCCGGAGCAGCAAAAACAGCGCGATGAAATTCTTGCCAGGGTGCGCGAGCAGGAGAACAAGGCCATGCGGGAAGCCACCCATCTCACCGAGCGCCTGGCAGCATGGGAAAAAAGCATCGCTGACGCGGAGGGAGAGTGGACGGTGCTCGAGCCCAAGGACTGGATGAACTTCGCCACCAAATTTGAGAAGCTGAATGACTCAATGTTGCTGGGCGGCGGCGATCTTCAGCGCGGCGGGGTAATGAAAGTTTGGGTGGACACGCCCTTGACGAATATCACCGGCTTCCGGCTTGAAGTGTTGACGAATCCCAACCTGCCTTACGGCGGTCCCGGGCTGATGGGCAGGGGGAATTTCCTGCTGAAAGAATTCACGGTCGATGCTTATCCGCTGAACAATCCAACGGTCACGAACAAAGTCGTATTCCAGCGCGCGATGGCGGATGAGGAAGCGTCCGGTTTCAGCGTCACGAACGCGATTGATGGCGATTCGGAGAAGAGCGGATGGACGGCGGCGCTCACACCGGACCGCCGCAACCAGGACCATCGGGCGGTTTTCGAGTGCAAAGAGCCGGTCGGTTTTCCCGGAGGCACACGATTGTTCATTGCGCTGCATGAAAATTTCAAAGGCGGCGACGGTGGACTGGACAAGGACTCCCGGCTCGATTGCCACATGATCGGTTGCTTCCGCCTGAGCGTGACGACCCATAGCGGCCCGCTCAAGGTCGATCCGCTTTCGCCAGCTCAACGGAAATTGCTGGCGGTGCCGGCCAACCAGCGGACGCCGGGACAAGCGCTTGAGTTGTTCAATGTGTTCCGACTCGCGGATGCGAGTTTTGCAGAAATCAACAAACAAATTGACCTTGCCTTCACGAACTGGCCGTATCCTCCGACCACCCTCGCGCTCCAACAACGCAAAGCACCGCGCGTGACACACGTCTTCAAACGGGGCGATCGGTTGCGACCCGGCGATGAAGTTCAACCCGATGTGCCTTCCGTCCTGCCTCCTTTCCCTGAAGGTGCGCCGCGCAATCGCCTCGGCCTCGCGAAGTGGATCGTGGATCGTCACAATCCTACGACCGCGCGCGTCATCGTGAATCGCATCTGGCAGGCTTACTTTGGGCAGGGCCTGGTGACCACTCCGGAAGACTTCGGCACGCGTGTGGATGCGCCGTCGCATCCCGAACTGTTGGACTGGCTGGCGTGCGAATTTATGGACCAAGGGTGGAGCTTCAAGAAAATGCACCAGCTTATTGTCACTTCAACAACCTATCGCCAATCGTCGAAAGTCACGCCTGAGCTTTACGCCAAAGATCAATACAACCGGTTGCTGGCGCGCGGCCCGCGCTTTCGCGTGGAAGCGGAAACCGTGCAGGACATCGCGTTGGCAACGAGCGGACTGCTCAATCCGAAAATCGGCGGTCCGAGTGTTTATCCACCCATTCCCGGCAATGTTGGGGACCAGGCTTATGGCGGCTTCAATTGGCCGGAAACCAAAGACGACGACCGTTATCGCCGCGGCATGTACACCTTCTGGAAAAGGTCGCTTCCGTTTCCGACGATGCTCGCATTCGACGCGCCCGCGGCGGAGAATTCGTGCACCCGCCGCCTGCGCTCGAACACGCCGTTGCAAGCGCTGACGACGTTAAACGAGAAAACCTTCGTCGAGACCGCCCAGGCCATGGCGCTGCGCGTAATCAAGGAAGGCGGTGCGGATGAGCGCGCCCGGGCAACTTACGCTTTTCGTCTATGCACGGCCCGCCCGCCGACCGCCAGCGAGTTGGACGCACTGATGAAATTTTGGCAGGAGCAGGTCGATTATTTTGAAAACCGCACTGCGGCAGCGGTGAATGTCGCTTTGTCCGATCCCAAACAATTGCCGCCGGATGTAAACCTGCATAAAGTCGCCGCGTGGGCGATGGTGTCGCGGGCGATTTTGAATCTGGATGAAACGTTTACGAAGGAGTAAGCCATGAACTACCAACAAGAACTTCGCTCCGAATACGCCAAGCTGACAACGCGCCGGTGGTTCTTCCGCCAATGCGGCGTGGGGCTGGGTTCAATGGCACTGGCTTCGTTGCTGGGCCCGGACAAAGTTTTTGGTGCAACTTCTCCCAAGGTCGCAAACCCGTTGGCGCCGCACCCGCCGCATTTCGCGCCGAAGGCCAGGCGCGTGATCTATCTTTTCATGGGCGGCGCGCCAAGCCAGCTCGATCTTTTCGATTACAAACCCACGCTTGCCAAATATAACGGCCGGCCCGTTCCACCGGAAGTTGTCAAGGGACAGAAATACGCGTTCATCCGGCCGGACGCAGAGCTGTTCGCGAGCGAGTTCAAGTTTGCGAAGCACGGGAAAAGCGGCGCGGAGATTTCCGAGGCGTTGCCGCATTTAGCCGAAGTCGTGGATGACATCGCCATCGTGAAGTCAATGACGACCGACGCCTTCAATCACGCGCCGGGCCAGGTGTTGATGCAAACCGGCTCGATGCAGTTTGGCCGGCCCTGCTTTGGTTCGTGGGTGCTCTACGGTCTCGGTAGCGAAGCGCAGAACCTGCCGGGTTTCGTGGTGCTCAATTCCGCCGGCGGCCTCAGCGGCGGCGGCGCGCTTTACGGCAGCGGATTTCTGCCGACGATTTACCAGGGCGTGCCCTTTCGCAAATCGGGCGACCCGGTGTTGTACCTCTCCAATCCCGCCGGCATCACCGAAAAAATGCGGCGTCGCACACTCGACCTGATCAAGGAACTGAACCAAAAACATCTCGACACGATGGGCGACCCGGAGATTACCACGCGGATCAATTCATTTGAGATGGCGTATCGGATGCAAACCAGCGCGCCGGAGTTGATGGACGTTTCCAAGGAATCGCCGGAGACGCTCAAGCTGTATGGCGCTGAACCGGGCAAGCCGTCCTTTGCGATGAACTGCCTGCTCGCCCGGCGTCTCCTCGAACGTGGCGTGCGCTTCGTGCAACTTTT
>PLJQ01000026.1:288-3690 GCA_003140275.1 Limisphaerales bacterium | reverse complement strand
ACACCCGGAGAAACGCGCGGACGGACGGCTCCATTTCCGCAGGCTGGCAGAAATGGCGACGGCGTGCAAAGACCATCCTGAATGGCTGGCGCACTCGCTGGAAATTGCGGAGCGGTGCAATTTTGAAATTCCATTCGGCAAACCGCAATTTCCTGCCTTCGTGCCGCCGGAAGGTTCAACGCCGCACGAATTCTTGTGCAAACTCGTCACGGACGGACTGCGCCGACGTTACGGCGAACGCGCCGCTTCAATGCGTCCACAAGTCGAACAGGAATTGAGCATCANNATCATCAGCGCGGTCGGTTACGAAGAATACTTTCTGGTCGTGTGGAACATTCTGCAAGATTGCCGCTCACACGGCATCGAATGGATCACGCGCGGCAGCGCGGCGGACTCGCTGGTTTGCTATTGCCTCGGCATATCAGACGTGTGCCCGATTCGCTTCGGCCTCTACTTCCGCCGCTTTTTGAATGAGGAACGCATGGCGCTGAACAAACTGCCGGACATTGACATTGATTTTCCGCATGACCGCAAAGGCGACGTGGCGAACCTTATCTTTGCCAAATACGGTCGGGAGCATTGCGCCGTCGTGGGCGGCTTCTCGACGTTCCAGGCCCGCAGCGCGTTCGCGGACGTAGCCAAGGTGCTCGGCGTCGCGGAGCGCGAAGTGCGCCGGTTCACTGACCATTTCCCGTGGAGCTTCGGCGGTGGTTGGGTGCCGGATGAACACACACCAAGCGGCGGGGCGAAGCTACGAGAACTGCTCGCCGCCAGTCCAGAAAACCGCGATCTGCCGTTGAACGAAGAACCGTTCAAGACCGCGCTGGACATGGCGGAGTTTCTGGATGGCTTTCCGCGTAATCCGAAAATGCACCCGTGCGGCGTGGTGCTTTCGTGTCAACCGATACACGAACTGACGCCGACGTTCATTTCCAACAAAGGCTATCCCACCACGCACTACGACATGGATGCCGTGGAAGTCATTGGGCTGGTGAAAGTGGACGTGCTCGCGCAAGGCGGGCTGGCCGTGATGCGCGACGTGAAAAACTCGTTGGCGAGGCGAGGTGTTACTGTGGACTTGAACGCGCTTGAGCCGTGGCAAGACCCGCAGGTTTGGGAAATGATTTCCGGCGGTGCGCGGGCGGTGCATCACATCGAAAGCCCGGCCATGACCAGCCTGTGTCGCCAATGCAACGTGCGCGACATTGACACCCTCATTGCCATCGTGAGCGTCATCCGGCCCGGAGCGGCGAACCAAGGCAAGAAACTGGCGTTCACGCGGCGCTACCAAGAGCTGGAGCCGGTGACGTATCCGCACCCGTCGCTTGAACCCGTATTGCGCGACACTTTCGGGCTGGTTGTTTATGAGGAACATATCCTGCAGATCTGCGAAGCGTTTGCCGGATTGCCGCCGGGCCGTGCGGACGTGTTGCGCCGCGCGTTGAACAAACAGAAGCGCGCCGCTATCGCGGAGATTCAACAGGAGTTCTTTGCATCGGCGCGGGCGCGCGGACATGCGCCGGAGAAGATTGAAGAAGTGTGGGAACTGGTCACGGGCTTTGCGGGTTACGCCTTTTGCAAAGCGCACTCGACTGCGTATGGCGTGGAGGCGTATCAATCGGCGTGGCTCAAACGGAATTACCCGGCGGAGTTCATGGCGGCGGTGCTGACGAACGGCAAGGGATTTTACGACCCGCTCGTTTATGTGCTGGAAAGCTACCGGCTCGAATTGAAATTCCTGCCGCCCACGGTCAACGAGCCGGGGCCGGGGTTTCAGGTGGTAGCAGGGGAGCGCACGCGGCCTCGCGTGCCGGACGCGGCGGCTCGCCGCGACCAACTTCCGCACGAAGCCAATCGAAATGCAGATCAAAGGATGGCGTTTGTCGGGGACGACAACCGCAGCACGCGAGCCGCGTGCGCTCCCCGGACCATCCGCGTTCCGCTGACGCGCACAAAAGGACTGACGGAGCGCACGATCAAGCGACTGTTGGCCGAGCGCGAGCACGGAGCGTTCGCTTCGTTGGCGGACTTTCATCGGCGCGTGCAGCCGTTGCCGGAAGAAATGGAGGCGATGATTCGTGCGGGCGGCTTTGACGAGTTCGGCCAGACGCGGACAAGGCAGTTTTGGGAAGCGCAGCAAATTCAGAAGCCAGAAGGCGGAAGTCAGAGGTCAGAAGGTGGAGTGCGGAATCTGGAATTTGATTTCGAGGCGGGGGCAAATCCGGTTTCGGATTTCTTCACGGAAAATCCATCCTTGCTCCGTGAACCGACGCGGAGAGAACGGCTGGAAGCAGAGACGGAATTGTTCGGCTACGCGGTGAGCGGGCATCCGCTGGAATTGTTTAACGATGTGGCTTGGGACTCGTATTGCCCGGTCGTGCGGCTGGGCGAACACATCGGCGAAACGGTGGTGACGTGCGGGCTGGTGGTGGAGCAACGGACGCATCATCAGATCACCGGCGAGCCGATGAAATTTCTCACGCTGGCGGACTGGACCGGCATGGTGGAAACGGAATTGTTCGCACAGACCTACAAGAGCTACGGACTCGCGACGGTGCGTTATCCGGTGCTGGAAGTCGAAGCGATGGTGGAGCCGTTTGAGA
Organism: Limisphaerales bacterium; assembly: GCA_003140275.1. GTDB lineage: Bacteria > Verrucomicrobiota > Verrucomicrobiia > Limisphaerales > PALSA-1396 > PALSA-1396. Next base: position 1,087 of record PLJQ01000026.1, on the reverse strand, counting down.
ACGGGCGGGGCTTTTCATTGCGGGTGTTGCGCGCGGGTAAGCCGAGGCAAAAGTAGTCGCCCGCCAAGTTGCTGCAAATCGAGTCGCCGTCACGCTATTCATCAGAAAAAGTGCAAGAAGCCTCATATTCCTGCCGAGCCCAACCCGCTCATTCCTTGGTTCTCAAGAATACCTCAATCGCACGTCGCGCCTGATCCCGCGTCAGGGCATTCAGCGTGACCACCTCCAGGACCTGCTCTGGCGGAACGGTTGAACAATGCAACATGATGGCGAAGCATTCCTTTCTTTGCGCTTGGTTCAGACCCTCGGATTTAGAAAATTCCGTAAACTTGTCAGCGATTCGACACCAGATGCCGATTTCCTGCTCAGGCTTGGTATCGCGCCTGAAATTGTCCTCCCACTGCGCAAGTGTTTTGGGCCACACCTCCGCCAAAGGCTTTTGGATTTCCCTTTCAATAAGCTCTTTCAACTCTTGGTCAAACGGTGGGAGCGTGTATTCGCGACCGCTTTTCACCTCGGCTGAGTTAATCCAGACGAGACCGACGCCCTCCACTTGTGCCTGCACCAAACCGGGAGCAAGCTCGGCTGCCGGGATCGTTTTGGTCTCTTTTGTGACGCAGTTATAGACGCGGACTGTTTTGCTCATATAATCCCTTTAATTACAGCATGTGTTTAACCAATGCCACAAGCGTCAACTTTGACATCCGCAAGCCGAGGCAGATCCACAGTTTTTAAGGATGTTCGATTTAAGATCTAAGCTCTACGCCGAGTGCTCGGCATCGAGATGAACTATGGTGCG
>PLJQ01000026.1:0-185 GCA_003140275.1 Limisphaerales bacterium | reverse complement strand
TTGAGGAACGGCTTGCCGTTCTTTACGAGAAATGTTTTGAGCGTGTTCTTCCGGTCAATCAATGCGGCCACGATTTGCCCAGGCCGTGGTTCTGGTCCGTGCTCGAACACAGCGATGTCGCCGTCGCAAATGTGTTTTCCAATCATCGAGTCTCCCGCCACGCGGAGCGCGAACGTGTTTCGCGT
>PLJQ01000141.1 GCA_003140275.1 Limisphaerales bacterium | reverse complement strand
TACAATACCGGCAACGAAGGCTGGTGCTACAACGACAACGTCCGCAGCCCGCTGATGCGCGAGTGGCTGAAAAAATCCGCCAACCCGGTGGAAAAGGAAGACCTCGAACGCCACGACAAATGGCTTTCCATGATGTGGCCGCGGCTCAAACTGCTGCATGAACTATTGGCGGAGGACGGCGCGATTTTTATTTCCATTGACGACAACGAAGTGCATCGGCTGCGCGGGATGTTGGATGAAATTTTTGGCGAAGAAAACTTCTACGCCACGATTCTTTGGCAGAAAAAATATACTGCAGCGAACGATCACAAAGGAATCAGCCCGATGCATGACTTTGTCGTTGTGTATCGGAAGTCGACGGGGTTCGATCGGAACCTTCTCGAACGCGAGAAAGGTAAGGACGACCAATACCGGTTCGAGGACCGCGAAGGGATTTTCAGAGCAAGCGACTACACTTGCGGCAAAACCGCTGACGAACGGCCAAACCTTTACTACGAAATCGAAAACCCAAACACGGGAGAAAAAGTATTTCCGAAGCGAACTCGGGTTTGGGCTTACTCACCTGACGAGCATCAGCGAAATATCGAGCGAGGACTCGTGTGGTGGGGCAAAGACGCCAAATCCAAAATCCCGTCGTTCAAACGCTACAAACATGCCCTCAAGGGAGGTGGCGGGACTGTGCCCTCCACATGGTGGGATTGGTCATTTGCTGGACACACAGACGAAGCAAAGAAAGAGCTAATCCAAATCAAGGATTGGGAGGGCCAGCTAAAGACAATCACGCCCAAGCCTACGCGCTTGATACAGAAAATCCTCGAAATTGCCACAGACGAAAACTCACTTGTGCTGGATTCCTTCGCCGGCAGTGCAACGACAGCACACGCCGTTCTCGCCGCGAACAAGAAAGACGGCGGCAGCCGCAAGTTCATCCTCGTCGAGATGGAAGATTACGCGGACAAGCTCACCGCCGAGCGTGTGCGGCGCGTCATTGCAGGCTACAAGTTTGAAGGCACGCAACGCGAGGAATTGCTCCGCGAGACGTTAACGTGGACGAAAATCAAGAAAACCGGAGAACTAGTCGAAAAGGCAGAAAGCTTCGAGTTGCTAGAAAAGCATCGGTTCGACCGCATCGCCAAGTCAGTGGAAGACGGCGCGTTGGTAGTGACAGGCGAGAAAGATTTGACAGAGAAGATGGAAGGGCTCGGCGGAAGTTTCACGTTCGCCACGCTCGGCCCGGAGATGACGCTCGACAAATTACTCGCGGACGGCCTGCCCGCGTTCGAGGCGCTGGCCAAATACGTTTTCTTCACCGCCACCGGCCGTACCTTAAGCACCGTGCCCAAGCAGAAAGCCAATTCACTCGGCTTCATCGGCGAGACGGAGGTTTACCGGGTGCATCTGCATTACCAACCGGAGAAGACCTGGCTGCAAAGCAACGACGCCGCGCTGACTGAAAAGTTGGTGGATGAAATGGTCGCCGCGAACAAGGGCAAGAAAAAGCTGCTGGTGTTCGCCGCCGCCAAGTTCATGAGCCAGCGTGAGCTTTCCCGGCAAGGCGTGGAGTTCTGCCAGTTGCCCTACGCCATCCACCGCATCCTGGGCGATTAACCGGCCATGCAATTAAAGGATTACCAGAAAGACGTGCTGGAGGGCTTGAGCCGGTATCTGCAAGCACTCGTAGTCCGCCGCGAGGAGGCGGAAGAAGTCCTCGAATTTCAGCGCAGCAAAGGCCGCGATGCCAAGCTGAACGATTATTGCAGGGAGACGTGGGATTTCCTCCATGTCCAAAAGGCATTGCCACTGACAAAGGACAAGGACGGCAACACCACCGCGCCGCAATACGTCGCCCGCAAAGATGGATTGGAACGTCCCGTGCCGAATATCTGCCTGAAAGTTCCCACCGGTGGCGGCAAGACGTTGCTCGGCACGGTGGCCGTCGAGCGGATCAATGCCGAGTATTTCAAGAAGCAGACCGGTTTTGTGCTGTGGATCGTGCCGTCGGAGGCGATTTATTCGCAGACGTGGAAAGCGTTCGCCAACCGGGAACATTCCTACCGGCAGATGTTGGAACGCGCCTCCGGTGGCCGCGTGCGGTTGTTGGAAAAAGGCGACAGCTTCACAAAGCAGGACGTGGAGGAACAACTTTGCGTGATGCTGATGATGCTCCAGGCGGGCGCGGTGAAGAAAGCGAGCAAAGAGGCGCGCAAGATGTTTCAAGACAGCGGCAAGTTTCCCAGTTTTTTTCCGGAAGTGGACGACGCCATCGCGAACAAGGCACTTTTCCGGCAAGTGCCCAATCTCGATGCCACCGATTTGACCGAGGAAGGGTTTCGTATTGGCGGCCTGACCGTGAAGCAAAGTCTTGGCAACGTCCTTCGGCTCGTTCGCCCGCTGGTGCTCATTGACGAGGGGCACAAGGCGTATTCCGACACGGCGCTGGAAACCATCGCGGGCTACAATCCGCGTTTCCTGCTGGAATTGTCCGCCACGCCAAACAGCGGCAAGGAATACGTCAGCAACGTGCTGGTGAACGTGACCGGCACAGCGTTGAAGGACGAGCAGATGATCAAGCTCCCGATCAATCTCGACAACCAGAACCGGGCGGACTGGAAACACACAATTTCAGTCGCGCAAGACAAGCTGGCGGAATTGCAGAAGGATGCGGAGAAGGTCCGCAACAACGAAGGCCGCTACATCCGGCCCATCCTGTTGATTCGCGTCGAGCGTACCGGCAAGGATCAGCGCGACAAGGGCACCATCCACGCCGAGGACGTGCGCGAATACCTGGTTGAAAAGCTGGGCGCGCCGCCGGACGAAATCAAAGTGAAGTCGGCAGAGTTGGATGAGCTCGGGGATGAGAACCTGTTGTCCGAGTTTTCCAAGGTTCGTTACATCATCACCAAGGACGCTTTGCGCGAAGGCTGGGATTGCCCGTTCGCCTACATTCTCGCCGTGTTGTCCAAGACGACCGCGGCGACGGCGTTGACGCAGATGATCGGGCGAGTGCTCCGTCAGCCGGAGGCAAAGCTCACCGGCCTGCAATCGCTCAACGAATGTTACGTCTTCACCTTCGATCAGGAAGTGCAAGCCGCCGTGGACAGCGTGCGGCGCGGATTGGAAGAGGAAGGCATGGGCGACCTCGCCGCCTACGTCCGCGCCAGCGGCAAGGGGGCCGCCGCCGCTTCCCGGCGCGAGACGATTCGACGGCGCAAAGAATTTGCCGACATGAAGGTTTTCCTGCCACGAGTGCTGTCCCGGCACTACGCCACCGGCGAGTGGCGGCAATTCGATTACGACCGGGATCTCTTGAGCCGGCTGGATTGGGCAAAGTTCAGTTACACCAACCGCGCCACCTACACGCCAGAGGAGCAGGAAACGATTCAGCGCACGCTGACCCGCGTGGATGTCGAAGACCTCGGCAACATGGACGACGAACTGCCGAAAACGAAAACATCCGATGAGCAAGTCGAATTGGAATTGGATTTACCCGCGCTCGTTCGCTTGTTGCTCGAGGTCATCCCAAACCCGTGGCAGGGAGCGCGCATCTTGCAGGAAACGTTTGCAGAACTCCGCAAACGCAAGATCAAGGAGGCGCGCATCATCGCCAACCGGCTCTTTCTCGTGAAAGCGATGCGGGATAATTTGAAGGAGCAGGTCCATCGGGCGACAGAAAACGAATTTCGCCGCATGCTGGAGGCGAATGAATTGTGCTTCCGCCTGGAATCTTCCAACGATCCGAAACTGAATTGGGAACTGGCCGAGACGCTGGAATTGGACGTGACCGACGAGGACAAATTCTTGCTCCGCAAGAATGGCGAGCCATTGGAGAAAAGTTTTTTCAAGCCGGTTTATCAGAAACAGGTGAACGGTCTGGAAAAGGACATGGCCTGGTATCTCGACAGCGACAAAGCCGTGAGTTGGTGGCATCGTATCGCGGTTCATCAGGACTGGCATTTGCAGGGCTGGCAGCGCAGCCGCGTGTATCCTGATTTCCTCGCGTGCCTGCATGACGCGGGGGACGGCAAGATTCGATTCACCGTGCTCGAAACCAAGGGACTTCACCTCAAAGGGAATGACGACACGGTTTACAAGGGGAAGTTGTTTGAGATGCTAACCGCGCACTCGAAGACGGCGCTGTCCGTCGGCGAGTTGAAACTTGGATTGAAACAGCAGCAGATAAGGTTTGAGTTGATGCTGGAAAATGACTGGCGGGAAAAATTGCCGGCCAGTCTGGTCGCGTGAGACGGTATGCCACNNGAGTTATGCAAGTGATGCCGAATCCATTCCCGAATCGGAACAGCTTGCAGCGCCATTTCGAGAGTCTGCCAGCGGCGATACAACCGCACTTCGAGCATTTTCCCGCCTTAATTCAGTCCGAGTTTCCGCTTGAAGTCTGTCTTGCTTACTTATTCTTCCGCGTCGAGCTGGCGCACAGAGACACCCTATACTGTGGTGTCGTCAAACTTCATCACGCCGATTCTCCTATGGCTCGGCGGATAATTCAGAATCAACATCTCACACGGGATAGCTTCAAGACATTGTTTGAATCATTGTTTGGTCAGCCGGTTAAACCGTCCGCAGCGGAAAAAATAAGGGATGCAGAGTCCATTCGCGACAAGGTCATGCATGGCAGCGAACCGACAGAAGCAAAGATGCGACAGGCCATCGTTGATGTTCTGGATTACACAAAGGAGTTCAACGACCATGTTTTTTCTTTGTCGGGATTTTTCCCGTTTGGCGACTTGCGAGGTTTTCACGGAAGAGGCGAGAGACTAAGTAAGCACACAACCCGTCTTGTTCTGAAAGGTTTGGGTTTCAACCTTCCATAGCTTTGTTGCGTCGATCCCGCCCTTACCAGCTTCGGCGAGTCGCGCGGTTTTTTCTGACGAGCCAACCTGCGCCAGTTGGCCGGTGGCGCGCGGATTGCCGGACGAAACGTGAGCCGTTACTGTTCCACCTCCGCGCCATCAAAACGCCGTGGCGAGTCCTACCCGCACCCCAGGCGACGCCACACCGCGAGAGATCAAACCAGTCCACGCTTTCACCTTGTCAGCCCAAAGGCCAGCGGCTAACTTGCCGACATGTTAAGTGTCGGCACGCAAAACAGGGAAAGGTTTTTGAAACCACTTGGCGTTAAATTTGCCTACAGTTGCCTACACATTTCGTGTCAGAATAGCGTTACGACATGCCAACAGGCAAAAAGCTGAACACGCATAAAATGACTGTAAACATTGATTTATATGGCGCTTCGTGCAATTCTTCAATAAGTCGAAACGCGGTATATTGAGCCGCACTTTAAAACTATGGGATCATTAAAAAAACGTCGGAAAGCAAAAATCAACAAACACAAACGGCGCAAAAAACTGCGCGCCAATCGCCATAAGAAGCGCACCTGGCAGCAATAACCGCCTTCGCCAGGCGCGAACTACACTGGTTCGTCCACACCCGCGCAATGCCTTCAGAGGGTTGCGCGGGTGCCGCAGTTTAATAATGCACCACATGTCGCACCGTTGTGAGTTTTGGATAGCGGTTCTCGCCATCGGCCAAATGCTGTTGACCGGGTGCGGAACGCCTTCGCTCTCTCCGAATGCCTCCGTGGCGCCGCACGGTCACGACAAACGGTCAACTCGAAAAGTGGCCGCCTTATCCCCCGATCCATCAACCCGCAGACAGGCGGAAGCCCACGCTCATTATGCCGCCGGTGTCATTCACGATATGAATGACGAGTCGGACCTGGCGCTGGATGAATTTTACAAGGCGGCGATGGCCGATCCGGGGAACGAACCGTTGGTGCTCGAGCTTTCCCGCCGATTTCTTCAAGCCAAACAGACCGGGAAAGCGCTGGAGGTTTTGACCAATGCCACGGCGATGCCCAACGCCTCCGGAACACTTTTTGCGCGGCTCGGCATGGTCTATTCGCAGGCGGGCAAGAATGATCTGGCCATCGGCGCCAATCGCACAGCCATCAAGAAAATGCCGCGTTTCCTGGCCGGCTATCAAAACCTCTTCCAAGTGCAGATCCAAAATAGTCAACCAGGAGAAGCTCTGAACACCCTTGAGCGCGCCGCCAAACAACCGGAGACCGACGCGGAATTTCTCATTGGCCTCGCAGAACTCTTCAGCAACTTCGGTCGCACAGTGCCGGCAAAAAATGAAGCCATCAAACCCCTGGCGCTGGACGCTTTGACCCGCGCCGTCAAACTTAACCCAGCCAACCCCGTTCTCCGGTTAAGGCTGGCCGATGGATTGAATCTGATGGGCGACATTCGCCGGGCGACGGAAATTTATTTGCAGTTGCTGACCAAGTATGCGGATTTTCCTCGAGTGCGCGACGATGTGCGCGCCAGGTTGGCTGACATTTACCTGCGTGGTAGCGACCAGAAGCATGCCGTCGAACAACTGGAAGCCATGGTACGCGATGACCCCGCCAATGCCGATGCTTACCTTCATCTTGGCAGACTCGCGTTTGAAGAAAACAAATTCGACCAGGCGGCCGAATATTTTCAAAAGGCACTCCTCTTCCGCCCGGATTTCCAATCGACTTACTATGTCCTGGCCCGCGTTCAAATCATCCTCGAAAAGAACCAGGAAGCCCTGGCGACTTTGGAAAAGGCTCGTGCCAAATTCCCGGAAAACTTCCTGACCGAGTTTTTGTCCGGCCTGGCTTACAGCGGACGAAAGGAATACGCCCAGGCCGTCAAACATTTCACTGCGGCGGAAGTAATTGCCCGCGCCACCGACCCCAAACAGTTGGACGAAAATTTTTATTTTCAGCTTGGCGCCGTTTACGAACGCAACGGCGATTACCAACAATCGGAAATCTATTTTCAAAAATGCCTCGAGATGTCACCGGATTTTGCCGCGTCCCTGAATTACCTCGGCTACATGTGGGCCGATCGTGGTGTCAAACTCGACCAGGCCCGCCAGATGATCGAAAAGGCGGTCAAACTCGAACCGAAAAGCGCCGAGTTTCTCGACAGCCTCGGCTGGGTGCTCTTCAAGTTGGACCAACCGCAGCCAGCCCTTGAGCAAATGCTCAAAGCCGTCGAGTTTGCCAAAAAGCCTGATGCGACGCTCTACGATCATCTGGGTGATATTTACTCGGCGCTCAAGCAGCCGGAAAAGGCGCGCGAAGCCTGGCGCAAATCGCTTTCCATCGAGCCGAACGAGCAAATCCAAAAGAAGCTCGACTCGCCAACTGCGAAATGAAACAATGGTATTAACACATTTGGCGACGGTCATACATTCCCCCATGTCCCTCCGATTTCAAAAGCACTACACCCGAGAAGAAGCGCGCGAACTGTTGCCGCAAGTTCGCAAGTGGTTGCAGCAGATGAATCATCTGCGTGGAAAAATGGACAAGTATGATCAGCGCCTCGTCGGCATGGCGACCGAGGGGCAGGATTTGGGTGGCGAAACGGTCAACCAATCGATCAAGACGGCGGCGGAAATCAGAGAACTGCTGCTGGAATTTCAGAAACGGGAGATAATGATCAAGGACTTGGAGCGCGGCCTGATCGACTTTCCGGCACTCATTGGCGGGCGCGAGGTTTTTCTTTGTTGGGAAAAGGACGAGGAGGACATTGAATTCTGGCATGACATCGATTCGGGTTTCGCCGGACGCGAGCCGTTGTAACCGCGCAGTCAGAACGGCTTAGTAGCACCAGCCGCGATAAACTTCATACACATCGACCCGGCCACCGATGAAATAATCGTTCGCGGGAAAATTGAAAGTCCGCCGGGCGCGATCATACGTCAGCAACGCTGGTTTCTCCGGTTTGTTGGGATCGTAAGCGGCGAACCGGATTTCCGTTCCGGTTTCCGTCACATCGAACAAGACCACGGCATGGTTGATGGACAATTGCGGGAAGCGAACAAGGTGGACGACCGGAGGGCGATTTTGCTTCAGCGACTTCACCAAAGCTTGCGCCGCCCGAGCTTGATGCGCGCGGCTGAACGGGAAGATCATCCGCCAGTGACCGCGTTGAAAGTAGCTCTGCCACGCACCGCCACATTCCGCTTTGAGCAACGCTTCCTGGTCCTGGCTGAACTCGCGCAGGTTCGCGTAACCGGGAATGATGATCCTTTCGCTCTCCTCGGTCTGTTGGCGCGGGTTCTGTGAAATAACGCGGTGAATCATTTGTCGATAGACGACTTTGTCCGCCTTCGCTTGCGCGGGATCGAATCTGGTATGTTGAAAAAATTGCCGCGCCGCGAGGGCCACGACAAAGCAATGATGCGTATAATCCGGTTCCGGCTGGCGCGTTTTGCTGGTCCACCTGCCATTTGCATTAAAATAATATTCCCAGACCAGTTGGTTCGCATAGGCGAGTGTGTCCTGTTGAAAAACAAAGCGCTGACAATTGACTGCCGGTGCTGAACTCGAGGTCGCGCAACCGTTCAATAGAGTCACGAATAAGACGGCGAGCGCAACGCACACTGCCGTCCATGGCCGCTTGCGCATCCCCGTCGTCGTTCCGCACTCCACACTCCGCACTCCGCACTTCATATATCCTGCTTGCCGGAGAAGCTATCGCTGCGGTACCAAACTGACAATGCTTTACGAACGCTGGCGGCAAATCGCGGAAGAACACCGCAACGAAGTCGCGCTGCACGACGTCGCTCTCGGCGAGCGATGGACGTTTGCTCAACTGGCCGCCGCCACGGAGATCGGTTCATCAGTCGCTGGCCCCGTTGTTTATCCTCGGGGTCCCACGGCGGAGTTTATTTTCGCTGTGTTGCGTGGTTGGCGTTCGGGAAAAGTGATTTGCCCTTTGGAAATCGGACAATCACCACCCGCATTTCAACGACTGCCAGCCGATTGCATCCATCTTAAAACCACTTCGGCCACCACCGGCACGCCGCGTTTCATTGCTTTTACGGACGGTCAACTGGCAGCCGACGCCCACAACATCGTCGCCACAATGGAACTTCGCCCCGACTGGCCCAATCTTGGCGTGATTTCACTGGCTCATTCCTACGGCTTTTCCAACCTGGTTTTGCCACTGCTGCTGCACGGGATTCCACTCATGTTGACCGGAAGTACGTTACCGGAAATGATTCGAAGTGCGACGACGCTTTCCGAGTCTCTGACCCTCGCTGCGGTACCCGCCCTTTGGCGTACCTGGCACGATTCAGGCGTAGCACCGCCCAATGTGCGACTGGCGATCTCAGCCGGCGCACCTTTGCCTTTGTTGCTTGAGCGGGCTGTTTTTTCCGCCAACGGATTGAAAATCCACAACTTTTATGGCTCCAGCGAATGTGGCGGCATTGCCTACGACACGAGCAAAATACCGCGCAATGACTCCGCTTGCGTCGGCTCGCCGATGCAAAATGTTTCGCTGTCCGTGGCCGACGACGGTTGCATGGAAGTCCGCAGCCGCGCCGTGGCGGAAGGCTATTGGTGGGGTGAGGCTGCTGACGAGCCGTCTAGCGAGGACACTCGCCCTACCAATTCGACTTTGGGCGGAGGCTGTTTCCGCACCAGCGACCTCGCGGAAATTTCCGACGGACTGGTTTACCTGCGCGGACGGGCGGGCGACCAGATCAACGTGGCCGGTCGGAAAGTTTCGCCGGAGACAATCGAGCGCGCCGTGCTCACGAATCCGCAGGTTTTGGAGTGTGTGGTATTCGGTGTACCGAGTCGTGACGCGCAGCGGACGGAGGAAATCGTGGCGGCTGTCGTAAGCCGGGAGCGCGAAGAAATCTTGCGCCAGTTTGCGTTGGAATCGCTGCCAGCCTGGCAAGCCCCGCGTCACTGGTGGTTTGTGGAGGCGGTGCAGACCAATCCGCGCGGCAAAATTT
>PLJQ01000036.1 GCA_003140275.1 Limisphaerales bacterium | reverse complement strand
AGCTTGTCCGGGAGCGATGCCTGAAATTCAATCAGGTTTTCTCGAACCAGTGATTGCGGCTCGGGTTCTTCTTCCGGTTCGGGAATAACCGGCGGTGCTTCCGGCGGGGGGCTTGTCAATTTGCGGAAAAGCGAACTTAACATCGTTGGTCTGCGTCCATCGTCAACAACTGGCGTTTCCAGCAAATGATGACCATGAAAAGGAACGAATGGCGGTTCGGGATTCACCGGCTCGTCAAACACCTGCCAACCGCGTCCACGCAATTCCCAACGACGAAATTGTTCGGAAAATTGTTCGTGAGCCGTTGGCATATCTCACGCCCTATTTCTTCGGCTCGGTTTTGCGTGGCGGCACCCGCTTGTAAAGCTCGCCTAAAATCGGCTGCAACTGATATTGCTGCTCCAGTCTGGCCCCCTTTGCCGCCGTGATTTCCTCGGCAAGCTCCTTGACGATTTCAGGAATTCGCTGCAAATAGATCAGCCGCGTATCGTGGCGATAATAGGTGTCCGCACGAAACCAATCATCGTAAATGGTCGCAACCACTGGTATTTTGAGCAACAGGGTGTCGAGATCGGACAGAGCCGACGTGGCAGCGTTCCCCAGGACCCCGGCCAACGCGAACATGAGCGTAATCATCGCGACGGCGGCAAACATTATTCCAAGCGGCTTCACCAAAAGACCGCCGACAATACTGAAAAAAACAAGTGCCGAGACAATATGCCAAAGGCGAACCAGCGCAGGAACATAAACGGTGCGGCACGAAAAGAAGTAGCCGGAACCAAACGGCGCGGCACAGGTGTATAACGCCAGACGCTCGCGAAACAGGCGCAGATAAACCCGTTTTTCGGAAAGCAATCCGCCTTCGGCGAATTCATCATGGGAAATTTCCATGCCGGGAATTTTGCGGGTCTGCAATTCCTTTTCGATGGCATCGTAAAACTCCTGTGGAGAAAAACTGAAGTTGTCATGGAATGCAATCCAGTGATCCAGAGTTTCACCCTTTTTGTTTTCAAAACCGAAAACGAAGTCAAACCAAGCGCGCAAAACCTCGCCCCTTTTGGACTTGAGTTCCTGATTAGCCATAGTCAAAGCTCCGTGAGCATCATGGCGTCTCCCCTTTGCAGGTCAACGTCAAATCGGTAGCTGAAGCCCATACTGAAAATGGAATCACAGAGACCATCCGGCGGTCGTTGGTTTCGAGCGCTGCGCCCTTTGTTTTGGTGGCTGCTTTTGGTGCTTCTACTTTTCGGCATTCGCACTCACGAGCGATTGAGCGAGCAAACCTTTATCAGTTTTGCGGTGAACTTGGAAGGCAAGCCGGTAAGATACGAGGCAGCAGTCACGCTGGACGACCGGCCCGTGAGCACTGGCGAGCGCGTGTCAATCGGGAGGCATCGCCTGGAGGTAACGCATCCCAAAGCAGAGCCGTTTGGAACAAATCTCTACATCTGGTATGGCGAACGAAAACTTGGCGATATCAAGCTCGAACGCACGCGCGGCGTCCTTGCGCTGCATGTTGAACCGCCTGCGGCCAAACTGTCCATTCTGGGAGATGAGTTCACGACAACGCTCACTGATAGCGCGGGTATCACCTCGTCAATTCCAACCGATGTTTATCGGATTGAGGCGCGTTGGGCTAACCATGAACAGACTGAGCGAGTCAACATTTCCACAAAAGCGACGAGTTCGGTGCGTCTGGCTCCCTCGTTGGGTGTGCTGACGCTGGAAAGTGATCCACCCGGTGCGACGGTGATTGGAAATAATGGAAATGCAATGGGGATGACGCCGCTAACGATGCGGGAAATGCACTCGGGCTTCTGGAAAGGAGAACTGCGATTGGACGGGCACATTCCTGTGCCGCTAACCCTCACCATCGCCGCGAATGAAACCAACACAGTCCACACCAACCTGGTCAATTGGGGGTATGCACAAGCGATGGAAAGTGCCCGGCAATACTTTCGTTCGCAAGATTACGACAGGACGTTGGAAGTGTTGGCGACTGCGTTGAAAATCAAACCAAACGATCCTGATGCCACGGCGCTCCAAAAGGAAGCCGCCGTGAAGGAACACCTGCTACGGGCTAGAGCGTTGGCGGAGAGAAGAGAGTACGCCACCGCGCGGCAAGAAGCGGGAGCAGCGCTTGCTGTTGATGCAGATAATCCAAAAGCCAAGGCGATGCTGGCGGACATTCAGAGACGGCAGGAAGAACTGCTCGCGGAGCAGCAAAGAAAGCACGCAGAGGAAATTGCGGCAAAGGAGCGTCAAGAGCGTTTGAATCGCCCAAAAATGTTTTTGGACTCGGTCAACCAACGATACCTTGACGCTGATTTGTTTGATAGCCACACAATCATCTCCTCAAAATCAGTCAAAGAAGTGAGTTCGGCCATCGTCAATGTGCTGACAAACGGATCACCACTATTTCAGGTTGTGCGTTACGAACGGCCGCATCCTGAGGTGTTCACCATTGAAGCCAAACAGGGAATGTTGGGCGGTTTCCGGCAATGTGTGATCGTTGGCGGGCAGACAAAAGATGACGAAACGCAACTCATCTTCAAAGTCCTCGAATACGAGACTCATTTGGACGTGAACCTGGGCCTTGTCCGCCTCACGGACGGGCGTCCCCCCACAGTAGCGATTCATCCCCAGCGAATTGCCCAGATGACGGCCTACCAGCAGAGACGGCTCAGAGAAGGGGTGCAAATTGTAACGGAACGCGTTCTACGCGCGATCGGACAGACTTCGGTTGGGAATAATTGAATGCAGGTGGAACGAGGCATTCGCGCAGAACGCGCAAGCGGATCCGCTCATAGAGCAAACATCCTTCAGCAAAACTCGACATGGGAGGTTTCGAGGCCGGGGACTTGGCGTTCCTTCGACTCTTTCTCAATGGCGGTGTATAACCCATTCATGGATGTGTTAAGGCCGGGAATGAACGCATACCAGCGTTCAATCACGTCCGCCTTCTTCCTTTCAAAAAGCCCAACGATATTACCCATAGTAATTGAAGGTAATTTCGATTTCTATGCCAGCACTGTCACCGGTCACTTCAAAACCAGCCACGAAAGGTCGAATTGAACCAGCCACCGACTTTGCATAGACGAAATGAGCTTTTTCATTCCAAAAAGCTCCTTAGCAGAGCGTTACGGGAGATTTTTGGAATGAAAAAGTGAACTTACGCGATTTGACTGGCTGGTTCAATTCGACC
>PLJQ01000181.1 GCA_003140275.1 Limisphaerales bacterium | reverse complement strand
GCCGCCATCACGCCGCGCACGCGATTGTTCATTTTGAATTCGCCCAGCAACCCGACCGGCTCGCTCTACACCCGCGACGAAATCAAAGCCCTTGGCGACATCTGCGTGGAAAAAGGCGTGCTCATCATGAGCGACGAGANNTATTCGATGACCGGCTGGCGTCTGGGTTTTCTGGCCGCGCCGGAACCGATTGCCAAAGCCATCGACGCCATTCAAAGTCACAGTACGAGCAATCCGACTTCGTTCGCGCAGAAAGGCGCCGTCGCCGCGCTCAACGGTTCGCAGGATCATTTGCCGGTTTGGCTGGCCGAATATGCCAGGCGCCGCGCTTACGCCTGGAAAAAGTTGAACAACATTCCCGGCATCAGTTGCGTCAATGCCAAAGGCGCGTTCTACCTGTTCCCAAACATCTCGAAGCTTGGCCTCAAATCCACCGAGTTTTGCGCCAGGCTGCTCGAACAGGAAAAAGTCGCCGCCGTGCCCGGCATCGCCTTCGGCGCGGACGATTACCTACGCATCAGCTACGCCACCAGCATGGCGAACATCGAAAAGGGATTGGACCGGCTGGAAAGGTTTGCCGGGAATTTGGCGAAGTGACCCGCCCTGAATCGGGCAGACGCACGGTGCATAGATCTTTAACTTGAGAATTCAAAGGACAAATCCGTCACCTGTGGTCACTGAAGCAACTCCCAAATCCGACGAAGCCCGCTTGTCCATTCAGCCAGTGCTGTTTTCGCCAGTGCCGGGTCGATCAACTCTTTCTTCTGGTGCGCGACGTAGGTATTGCGGAACGAGTTAATGCGACTCACCAGTTTGTAAATCTCCTCTGAATCCGCCTGGAATTCCTTTTTGACGTAATCAAACACTGCTCCGACAGGATTCTTTGAATCCCGCGCATAGTGCAAACACTCACGCAAGAGTCCGATTGGACTCATGCCATTGTGATCAACCAGCGTTCGCTTGAGATTGCAGCTTCGGCGTTTGTAATCGTCAGCTTCCTTTTCCGTCAGACCGCTGATGTTCGTTTCAAAGAATTTCCTTTGCGCTTCGCGTTCCGTGGGAATTTCAGGCCCAAGCCGTTTTAGCAATACCGCTTTCGATGCTTCGTCCAGCGGGCCAAGCAGCGGTGTGAACACGGGCGCAAAAGATTGTCCGGTCTTTTTCTCCAGGAACTGAAACAGGCTTATTGCCTGTTGCACCATCTTCTGATGAGCAGGTGGCAATGCCGCGAAGTCCGCTTTGCTGATAAACGCTTCGGTTTCATCGGCGCGCACTTCACCAAACACCAAAGTAAGTTGTGGTTCTGCTGCTTCAGCAATCAAGTCCTGCAACGCCGGTTCGCAAGCACGCATCAAAACGTCCAGCCGGTTGTCGCCAAACGCCTCAAATGTCTGTTGCGGGACGTAGAGATAAACCCATTTCGTTTTTCCCTTCGATGCCGCCTTGCACCACGCACCGGCGGCGCGTGCTTTCAGCGGCACGTCTTTATCCACGCGGCCTTTTGTTTCGACGAGCGCGTAGTTGCCATCGCCCAATCGCGCGAGAAAATCCGGCGTGTAAAAAGCCAGTTGTCCATTCCCGCTCAGATAATCCACACGCACCGATTGCGGCCCGGCGTTCTTGCAAAATGCCGCCACATCTGGCGCCAGGTCGAGAAATTTGCACATCGCCAGTTCCAGGTCACGGTTGCACGGCGCAAGATTGAACAGCGTTCGCGCTGCGGGAATGGCCGGGCGATGCGCCGAATGTGTGACTTGAAACGGCTTCCACAATGAAACGGATTTGCCCGCGCCCGCTGCCTTGCGCTCTTCCTTGACGGTGGTTCGTTTTAAGATCAGCGGCACGAACGTGGCACGTACATGCTCGCGCACGTCCGCAGCGCCGATGCGACTCAACAATCGCGGGTCGAACAACGTCAGGTTTTCCTCGAACAAAATCTCGGTGAAGAAGGTTTCCAGCAACGGCGCGAGCACCAAATGTGCGCCGCGCAATCCGCAAATGCGTTCCAACTCCTCGCGGTAAAACGACAATGCTCCCATCCCGTTTTCCAGCAGCGGCAGACGAATCTTCATCTGCTCGACCAGTTCACTCGTGATGAGATGCCGACCCTCATAGGGAATTTCCTCGGCGCGCACTTCGCCCACCGGCAATCGTCGATAGCGTGCAAACTGTTTGCGCACGTCTTCAATCATCAGCTCGTCGATCGAAGCTCTGCGGCTGAATCCGCCGCTGACTTCCGGCAACACAATGTTCAGCGCGACAAAATCCTTGTGCTCCTTGTCGGGAAAAATCGTGACGGTGGTTTTCGGGATGTTCTCAACGTCAATCGTCTCGATGAACAAGCCCTCCTGTTCCAACTCCTGCGCGTAAAGGCTGACGAACGCCGGATGCTCGACAACCGTGACCAGTTCCGCCGCTTCGCCGGGCGGCGTCATGCGCCGCAGGCCGCGCCCAAGCGTTTGCTCTGGCAGAATGTTCGCCTTCGACGGATAAGGCCGCAGCCGAACGATGGTCGTCACGTTCCGCACGTCCCAGCCTTCGCGCAGCATCAGCACCGACACGATGCACGAATAAGGATTCTGGTCGGAATCAATCTGGCGCGACAATTCACGCAACGCCTTCAAATCGTCGTCGCTGATTTCACTCTCGCTTTCCTCAAAGACAGGATAACCGTTTTTGCGCCCACCAACCCACTTCACTTTGCCCTTGAGATTCGTGTGCAGGTTTGTCGTCTTCCCGTTCAACTCTTGAAACACAGGGTCGGTATTCAGCCGGTGCGCAATTTGATTGGCATCGCTCGTGTCCTCGGTCATTACAAATAGCAGCGGCTTCTTTCCGCTCTTTTCCCATTCTTCTTTCGATTTGAGCCAGCGCGCGTAACCAACCCTTAACTGCTCCTCAAATTTTTCCGACGCATCGGTGCTGGTGCGTTCCACCCAACCTTTGCCGCGTCCGATGATTGGCGTCTTTACGATGCCACCGTCCACGGCCTCGCCCAGCGGCGTGTCGCAAACGACGTGCTGAAACATTTGCCCGCGGTTGTCTTTAGGCGTTGCCGAGAAATCCAGTTGCACCACCAGTCCCGCTCCTGTTCGACTGGCAATCTTTTCGTGCAAATATGAAATCGCTTCATTCGCCGCCGAACCTGGGTCCCACAAGTGATGCGCTTCATCGTTCAAAACCATCAGCCGCTCGTGTCCTGTGATGCGCTTGCGCAACTCCGCGCCCGTGTCCAGCGCCTTTGCCCTTGACACTGTTGGACCCATCCAACCGTAAGTTTCCGCTACTTTCTTCCGGCGTTCGGTGTCGTAAAGCCGGTGGATGTTTGTCAGGTAAAGCGTCCCGCCGGTCGCCGCGCCGCTTGCTTCATCCTGCAAAACGACGGACATATTCCAATCGCCGCGCCACGCCACGGGAATCAGCGGGTCTTTGTCAAAAATGTCCGCGCCGCCTTCCGCTGGTTTGAAATCCGTTTTTAACCGCTCGAATACCGTAAGATTCGGCGCGGTCACAACAAAATGTTTTGCCATCGGCGAATCACTCTCCCGCAACGCATGGAAATAACTCCACACGATGGCAAGACTCATCACCTTGGTTTTGCCCGCGCCCGTCGCCAGCTTGAACGCATACTTTGCCCAGCGGTCGTCGTCGGGATTCACGCCCAATGCCGCCGTCTCCGCGCTTGGCCCGGCGAACTCGGCCACAAGCCGGGTTAGCGACCGGTAGCGGAGTACTTCGTAGAGATAAACCAGCGTTTCCATCGCCTCGCGCTGACAGAAGTAGTAACGAAATGGAATCTGTTGGCCGCCTGCTTCAATCAAATGATCCCGCCCGAACCAATGATGCAGCAACTCCCGCGTCGTATCCGACGTGCCCGGATAATCCGTCTCGCGCCACTGCTTCACATGCGAGCGCAGCGATTGCGCGATGGCAATTTTGGAAGGTCGCCGGCCTTTCTTGACCTGCGACGGTTGATCACCCTGCGCGCGCGCGCGATGTTGGTTCGGCTCTTCGTGCGGAGCGAACAGCGGCTCAATGGCGGCAAGATTGATGATCGGTTCACGCATGAGGTTCAGGGCGCTTGCTTAATTCTTGAAATGGAGGATAATGCGGGCATGAACAATTTCACCGCCGTTGTCGAACGCGACCCGGACACCGGGCTGCTCGTGGGTTACGTGCCCGGTTTTCCCGGCGCTCATTCGCAGGCGGAGTCGCTCGACGAACTTCAGGCCAACCTTCGCGAAGTGATTGCCATGCTGCTGGAGGACGGCGAACCGCGACTCGAAGCCGAATTCGTCGGCACCCAAAGCATCGCCGTGGCCTGAATATGGCTTCCGTACCCATCCTCAAGCCCGCCGAGGTCTGCCGGTTGCTCGAACGGCTGGGTTTCAACGCCGTGCGCCAGCGCGGTTCGCACATCCAATATCGCCATGCCGACGGACGCGGCACCACCGTTCCGATGCACAAAGGTCGCGACATTGCACCGTCGCTGCTGCGGCAGATTACCCGGGACATTGAGATGACGATCCACGAGCTTCTCCAGAACCGCTGACCGCGCGCGTTCATACTTTCACCTCCACCGTGATGCTTGTGTCGCAGCCGAACACATCCACCACCTTCACACACGCCGTGTATTTGCCGGGCTTGGGATATTTGTCAAAGCCCGCGTCGCTCACCGTTTTCAACGAGCGGTCTTTGCGCGTGCGATAATCCTGCCAATGGTGTTCAAATGGTTTTCCGTCATGCCAGTTGAAATCCACCGCCCAAAAATCTATGAAGTCGAATCCGCTTTTGACCGCGCGCTCCTTCAACGCTTCCAATTCCTTGCTCGGCACTTCGGCGAGGCTCGGTAGAAATTTTGTGAGCTTGATGTCCACGGCTTGGTTCGGGGTTCCGCCTTTAGGCAGTCCGGCCTTGCCGCCTGAAGGCGGGACTCCAAACTTCCGATACACGATCTCCGCTTCCAGCACCGCGACTTCCAGAAACGGCGGCGGGCTGGTTCGGTTCTTTTCCATGATTTCGCGCGGGATGGGAATGAGTTTGATTTGCACACCTTCGCTCGCTTCCAATTCGTGACAAACCAGACGCAAATCCATCTCGAATTCCCACGCGAGACAGTGAACCTCTCTCGCGCCTGCTTCGCGCCCAGCTTTCGCGACGGAGCGCACCTCGTCGCGCGTGAGGATGCTGTCAATGCCATCCACGTAAATGAACGCCTGGCCTTTCCGACCGTGGAGATACGCGCCCGCGTTGGGCAACACTTCCGCCTTGTAAAAACCGAGCACCACTTTGCGATGCTCCTCGTCCGCGCCTTTGAGCCGTTCCTTCTGCCACCACTGGCGCTCGTAACGACCGAGATTGTAAACGTCAAACGCGCGATACGGCTTGCCGTCGTCGTGCAACGTGCGCTGTAACTCAATCAAACGCTTGCGGCTGGTGTGAATGGCGAACCGGCCCAAGTCTGACGTAATCCAGCGCCGCCCCAACCGCTCCGCTACCGCTGCCGTTGTCCCGCTGCCACCAAAA